>CAZPXE010000330.1:0-4328 GCA_964590545.1 uncultured Rhodobacterales bacterium
TTGACGATTATGGACACCGTTCTGCTGATCCTACTGGGTGCTGTCTTTGCCTTTGGCGCGATTTGGGCGCGCGGGCGCTATGCGGATTTTCTGGCGCAAAGCCCCGGCGATTATTCCGAAGGCCGCGCCGGGCAGTTTGACCTGCGCACGCACCTCAATGGACCGATCCAGTGCGAGGGGGTGATTTACGGGCCGACGGGGCGCGTTTCCTCCCGTTTTGTGGCGCGGTTTGATGCTGAATGGAACGGAAACACAGGCGTGATGAAAGAGGTGTTCGATTACGATGACGGCACCCAGCAACATCGCGAGTGGAATCTGACCCTTGGCAATGACGGGAAGATCAAGGCGACCGCGCCGGATGTGATCGGCACCGGCACTGGCCACCAATCGGGCGATTCGGTGCAGTTGAAGTACCGCATCCGTCTGCCAGAAGCGTCAGGTGGTCACGTTTTAGACACTGTGGACTGGATGTATCTTGCGCCCAACGGAACCATCATCAACCGTTCGCAATTCCGGAAGTTCGGGATTAAAGTGGCAGAGTTGGTCGCGACCATGCGGCCGTTGGACGACAAGGTAAGGCAAGCAGCGTGAAAGACTGGGTTGGAAAGAAGTATTGGGTAGTTGGTGCAAGCGAAGGTCTCGGAGAGGCGCTCGCCCACAAAGTGAGTCAGGCTGGCGCCGAGGTGTTTGTCTCAGCCCGCAATGCCGAAAAGCTGGCGGAAGTGGTTGCCGATTTGCCGGGGGCCGCGACAGCGCTGCCGATGGACATTCGCGACACGGCGAGTGTGAAGGCCGCCGCAGAAGCGATTGGTCAGGTCGATGGTGTGATCCTTGTGGCCGGGGCCTATTGGCCGATGTCCGCGCGCAACTGGGATGCCGAGCAGGTCGAGACGATGGCCGACGTGAACTTCACCGGCTATCTGCGCGTGCTTGGTCAGGTTGTGCCGGGCATGGTCGAGCGGGATTCGGGCCATATCGTGATTACGTCCAGCCTGACTGCGTTCCGGGGTCTGCCCGGTTCGATCGGCTACACTGCGTCGAAGGCGGGGAACCTCTCGCTGGCGGAATGCCTCTATGCGGATCTGAAAGACACCGGGGTCGACGTGCAAGTCGCCATGCCCGGCTTCATCAAGACCCGTATGACCGACAAGAACACCTTCAAAATGCCCGCGATCATGCCACCCGAAGCGGCAGCGCAAGAGATGTTCGAGTTGATGAATTCGGACGCGTTCAAGAAGAGTTTCCCGACAGTGTTCGCTTCGCTGTTCCGGGGCGCGCAGTTCCTGCCGGATTGGCTGTATTACCGCTTCTTTGCGTAGTTCGGTTTACGTCGTCAGGGAATCAACGCCGAAGGCTGCCGTACCAAAGCCAGTCCGCCCCCCGGACTGGCTTTTTGGTTTGTGTTGGTGACTCTTGGTTTCGTCGCGCCAAAGTCACCTGAATAAATCAAGCAGAACGATCGTTCCGAACGCTCCCTCTCGGACAGGCTTTGGCACGGCTAACGTTTACGATAGCACCCCATCTGCCCGTGCCTTTTGCACGGCGGACCGAGCCTCCATCGCCGCCATAAACGCGCGGATTTTCGGGAAGGGGGCGAGGTCGACCTTGTCGCCTTCCAGCCAGCAGCACACGGCGAACAGGTAAGGGTCGGCTATCGAAAACGTCCCGCCCAACACATAAGGCCCGGCCAGCCCTTCGGCTTCGATGAAGGCGGCGCTGGCGGTCATGGTTTCGGGCACTTTCGCCGTCATATCCGCATGGCTGTCGGGCTTGTCCGCCCAGCGGTGCCCCCGCATGCGATGGGCGTGGTTCACATGCATGCTCGAGGCGATGTAATACATCACACTGCGCATGCGGGCGGCGTCACGCGGGTCGGTTGGGACCAGACCCATTTCCGGGACTTGCGCTGCGATGTATTCAAGGATCGCGCCGGTTTCAGTCAGAATACCATCCTCCAGAAACAGCGCGGGTACCCGGCCTTTGGGGTTGATCTTGAGGTACCCTGCCTTGGTCTGCTCGCCCGTCGCAAAGTTCACATGCACCAACTCATGCGGAAGACCTGCTTCATTCAGCGCGATGGCAGAGGCGACGGCGATAGTGTTCGGGAAATAGGTAAGTTTCATGGGGTGCCTCTTTCAAACATGGGCTTAGACATGAGTTTGCGCGTAATGCCGATCCGGCGCTTCAAGATGCGGGACAGCGTTGAACATGACGGGCGACCATGTCCCGTTCTCCGGCCCGCCAATGGGATAAAGCCGGTGCATGGAGCTGTTGTAGATCGCCAGCGCCACATGTGCCATTGCATGTACGTCCAATCGCAGATGTATCCGCATGGTCATCGCGATCAGCCCGCCAGAGGTGACGACCAATGCGGGACCTTGCCCGGCGGAAATCTCCTCCAACGCGTCCATGATCCGGCCAGCGAATTGCGAGAACCGTTCCGGCGCGCCTTCGATCTTGTTCTGTTGCCAATGGGTCAGCAGGACCGGGAAGTGATGGACGAATTCGGACTGCTCGGCGGGGGCGGGAATGCCATGCTCGGCCTCCATCGCTTGGGCCATTGTGAAATATTCCAGCTCATTCAGGCGGGGATCGCGCACAGGCTCCAACCCGGTCTCCATCCCCTCAGCCGTTTCGATATGACGGCGCAACGTGCCGGTATAGAGTCGTGCGTGATGCGCGTGTGTGTGCTGCAGATGCGCCCCAAGCCAGCGCGCCTGCTGCCAGCCCAGATCGCTGAGCTGGTCATAGTCTTCTTCCGTGGTCGCCTGACTGTTGGCCTGACCATGGCGAATGAGGGTGATGTGGGACATGTGGCCTCCTGTCTGGCCTCACGCTTAGCCGGGATCGTCGAGCGAGGCCATGGGCAGACCGCGCCTTAGGGATGTATTGTACGTGGCAAATCCCATCGCGTAGTTTCCGCGCAATGTCGGCGCGCATAGGAAACGGGCGTCCCGGATCGTGACGCGCCTGTTGGTGGATATGTCGGGATTGGGGGTGTGGAGCCCGCGCGCCATCAGTATGCTGCACGGCGATAGCAAGGAGACAGGCGCGATGTCAGGCAAGGTGCGATTTACGCTGGACGGGCAAGAGGTTGAGGCAGAGGCGGGCGTGACCATTTGGGACGTCGCCCATGGCCGCGACATTGTGATCCCGCATTTGTGCCACAAGCCTGCGCCGGGATATCGCCCTGATGGCAATTGCCGTGCTTGTATGGTGGAGGTTGAGGGCGAGCGCACGCTGGTCGCCTCCTGCATCCGTGAGCCCGTGGATGGGATGGTCGTGACGACCAATTCGGCGCGGGCTGAAAGTGCCCGCAAGATGGTCGTCGAGATGTTGTTGGCCGATCAGCCTGAACGCGACGAGAGCCACGATAAATCCGCGCATCTGTGGGACATGGCCGAGGCGAACGGCGTATCCGAGAGCCGGTTCCCGAAGCTCGAAGAGGGGCGCATTCCGCTGCTCGATGACAGCCATGTGGCGATGTCAGTGAACCTTGATGCCTGTATTTCCTGTGGCCTTTGCGTGCGCGCCTGCCGTGAGGTGCAGGTGAATGACGTGATTGGTATGTCGGGCCGTGGCCATGACAGCTACCCGACTTTCGACATGGCCGACCCGATGGGTGACAGCACTTGTGTAGCCTGCGGCGAGTGCGTGCAGGCCTGCCCGACAGGGGCGTTGATGCCATCTTCGGTGACGCCGGGTGCCAGTGTCGGTGACAGCAAGGATTTCGATGAGGAAGTCGAAAGCGTGTGCGCCTTTTGCGGCGTCGGCTGTCAGATCTCGATCAAGGTCAAGGATGGCCGGGTCAAGTATGTTGAGGGGATCAACGGGCCTGCGAACGAAGGACGGCTCTGCGTCAAAGGGCGTTTCGGCTATGACTATATCCACCATGGCCACCGCCTGACCAAACCGCTGATCCGGCGGGAAGATGCGCCTGCCAAGGGGCTGAACGTCGATCCGGACAATTGGCAAGAGGTGTTCCGCGAAGCGACTTGGGACGAGGCGCTGGATTTTGCAGCAAATGGCCTGAAGGGGCGGGGGCGTGAAGTTGCGGGGTTTGGCTCGGCCAAATGCACCAACGAAGAGGCCTATCTCTTCCAGAAATTCATCCGGCAGGGGTTCGGCCACAACAATGTCGATCACTGCACGCGGCTGTGCCACGCGTCGTCGGTCAGCGCGCTGATCGAAAATGTCGGCTCGGGCGCGGTGACGGCCACGTTCAACGAGATTGAGAATGCCGATGTGGCCATTGTGATCGGAGCCAACCCGATCGAAAACCACCCTGTCGCGGCCACCTATTTCAAGCAATTCGCCAAGCGCGGCGG
>CAZPXE010000331.1:0-4326 GCA_964590545.1 uncultured Rhodobacterales bacterium
GACGGCCACGTGATCTGGTGCGCCGACACCGACCTGAACGATGTATCGAATGCGCTGGAAGCAGAACTGGGCGAGAGCGACAGCACCAAGCTGGTCTGGAAGCCGACCACGACAACCGAAATGGATCTGGAGTCGATGCAAAAGCTGATGAAGCTGGTCGATGCGCTGGAAGACGACGATGACGTACAGCGCGTTACGACCAATTTTGAAGCCAGCGACGAGGTTCTGGCGCAGCTTTAGGTTTCTGATAAATAAATGAAAAAGGGCCGCCCAAAGATTGGCGGCCCTTTGCTTTTTCAGCAAAAAATTGTGGCTAGCAGAACAGAGTCCGCGCCATCTGCGACCATGTTGTTGGTTGCGACTGAGCGGTTGTTCGCGATGGCGTCTGCCGTTTGACGTTGCGCAAAACGGATTTCAAATCATCAAGCCGCCGCGCGACGGCGCGGTCTATCCCGGCCCGGTTTTGGACCGTTAGAATTTTCTCTTGCGTGTGCAGCGCCGCCTGGATCACCTGCAGTTCTTGCGGAGTTAGGGCCACGCTTGTCGTTTCTTGTGTCATTTTTGCGTATCCTGAAACTAAACTGTTACGTTCAGTATATGGGTGCGGGAGCGCAAATCGCCAATGACCGTGGGTCAGATTCGCGTGAGGTTTCGTGAATTTTTTCCGCGCTATGTGAGGTCGTGCTTGCGGCTGGTGCGCATTGCGGTTTGATGGGGGCATGAGCGCGCCCGAACAAAGCCGCCCTTTGCTGGGCATTTTCTGGATGTTTTTCACCGGCTTGTGCTTTGTCGCGGTCACTGCGTTGGTCAAGTATTTGGGGGACCGCATCCCACCCGCAGAGGCCGCGTTTTTGCGGTATTTTCTGGGTCTTGTTTTTCTGATCCCGATGGTTCGCCCAATTTTGCAGGCGCGGCTGACGGGGCGGCAATGGCGGCTTTCGGCAATGCGCGGGGCGTTTCACACGGGCGGGGTGATGCTTTGGTTCTACGCGATGACCGCCATTCCAATTGCCGAGGTCACCGCGATGAATTACTTGGCTCCGGTTTACGTGTCGATCGGCGCGGTGTTGGTTTTGGGCGAGCGGCTTGCCGCGCGCCGGATCGCTGCGGTGATCATGGCTTTGATCGGCGCGGCAATCATACTGCGCCCGGGGTTTCGCGAAGTCGAACAGGGACATTGGGCGATGTTGCTGGCTGCCATCGTCTTTGCCGGCAGCTATCTGACCGCCAAAATCCTCGCAGATGAGGTGCCGGCGGCAGTTGTTGTCGGATTGTTATCGGTATTTGTGACGCTCGGCCTTGCTCCGTTTGCACTGGCGAACTGGGTCACGCCGACTGTTGCCGAGCTTGGTTTGCTGTTCCTTGTGGCGATCTTTGCGACCGGAGGGCACTACACGATGACACTGGCATTTGCCGCCGCGCCCGTGACGGTGACGCAGCCGATAACCTTCCTGCAATTGGTTTGGGCGATGCTTTTGGGCGCACTGCTCTTTAGTGAACCTGTTGATATATGGGTGATTTTTGGTGGGGCGGTCATTCTGGCTTCGGTCACGTTCATCACCTGGCGCGAGGCTGTGCTGAAGCGAGAGCGGATTACTCCGACCGTGCCGGAAGCAAAGATGTAACTGCGACGCTGCGTTTTTTATTGATCCGTCAGTCAAGTTAAGGCATGGCTCCTGCCAATAGGAGGCGCGCATGCCGAAACTTGGAATGGAACCGATCCGCCGTGCGGCGCTTGTCGATGCGACGATTGCAGAGATTGGGGTGGCGGGGACGCTCGACATTACCGTGAGCCAGATTGCGAAACGCGCGGGGATGTCTTCGGCGTTGGCGCATCATTATTTCGGTGGCAAAGACGATATTTTCGCTGCAGCGATGCGCCAGATCCTGAAGGATTTGCAGGCGGAGACGCGGGCGCGGCTGGCCGAGGCCGACACGCCAGAAGGCCGCGCGCGGGCGATCATCGCGGCCAGTTTTACACCTGATACGTTCGATCCTGTCTATGTTAACGCATGGATGGTGCTTTATGTGCAGTCGCGCACATCAGACAAGGCGCGGCGACTGCTGCGCATCTATCAGCGCCGTTTGCAAAGCAATCTGCGCCACGCGCTGCGCCCGATTTCCGCGCAACCGCACGCCGATGCCGAGACCATCGCGGCGTTGATTGACGGCATGTATCTGCATCAGGCGCTGGGCGAGGCGGGCTCATCCGAATCTGCGACGCGTCAGGTGCAGGATGTGCTGGCCGCGATTCTTGGCGCGCGCCGCTGATCCTTTTTACTTAACAAAACAAGATCCCGTCGGAGGCGAACATGCCCTATCCAACCCAACCCACCGCCAGCCATTTCATCAATGGTCAATATGTTGAGGATACAAACGGGGAGCCGTTTGACGTGATTTACCCGGCCACGGGCGCGGTGATCGCAACGATCCATGCGGCGACGCCGGAGGTGATTGAGCAGGCCATTACCGCCGCGCGTGAAGGGCAGAAAGTTTGGTCGGCCATGACCGGGACAGAGCGGGGCCGCGTGCTGCGCCGTGCTGCGGATATTATGCGCGAGCGAAACCACGATTTGTCCGTGTTGGAGACATGTGACACCGGCAAGCCGTATCAGGAAACGTCGGTGGTTGATGCAACTTCAGGGGCGGATTCGCTGGAGTATTTCGGCGGCATGGCTGCGACGTTGACGGGCGAACATATCCCGCTCGGCGAGGATTGGGTTTACACGCGGCGCGAGCCTTTGGGCGTCTGTGTCGGCATTGGCGCGTGGAACTATCCGACGCAAATCGCCTGTTGGAAGGGTGCGCCTGCGCTGGCCTGCGGCAATGCGATGATCTTCAAACCGTCCGAGACAACGCCGCTATGTGCTTTAAAAGTCGCGGAAATTCTGAGTGAGGCCGGGTTGCCGGATGGGGTTTACAATGTGGTTAACGGGCTCGGGCCAGTAGGCGCGTCCTTGGTCAGTGACCCGCGCATCGACAAGGTTTCGCTGACCGGATCGGTGCCGACGGGGCGCAAGGTGTACGCCGCCGCCGCCGATGGGATGAAGCATGTGACGATGGAGTTGGGCGGGAAATCTCCGCTGCTGATCTTCGACGATGCGGATTTGGAGAATGCGGTGTCCGGCGCGATCTTGGGCAACTTCTATTCCTCGGGGCAGGTCTGTTCCAACGGCACGCGGGTGTTCGTGCACAAGGGCATCAAGGAGGCGTTTCTGGCGCGGCTGACCGAGCGGCTGAAAGGCGCGGTGATCGGCGATCCGATGGACCCAGAGGTGAGTTTCGGACCGATGGTCAGCCAGCGGCAGATGGAGATTGTGCAGGGCTATATCACTAAGGGTGTCGATGAGGGCGCGCGGCTGGTGACTGGCGGTAAGCGGTTGGAACGGGACGGTTTTTACTTGGAACCGACCGTGTTCGCAGATGTCACTGACGACATGAGCATCGCGCGGGAGGAGATTTTCGGCCCCGTCATGGCGGTGCTGGATTTCGACGACGAGGCCGAGGCGCTGGCCCGCGCCAATGACACGGAATTCGGCCTTGCCGCTGGCGTGTTCACGCGCGATCTGGCCCGCGCGCATCGGATTGCAGCGGGGTTCGAAGCCGGGACCTGCTACATCAACACCTATAACGACGCGCCGGTTGAGGCACCGTTTGGAGGGTCCAAACTGTCGGGCGTGGGGCGCGAAAATTCGAAGGCGGCCATCGCGCATTACAGCCAGATCAAGTCCGTTTATGTGCGGATGGGAGATTTGGAGGCGCCGTTCTGAGCATGGGCCGAGCTTGGGATTTTGCTGAGAGGTGCTTTAGGGATCGGTTTGATCCCCAAGTCACCTCCCCGAGTGTGTTGCTTGTCGTGCCAGCGTCAAGGACAAGCCGCGTTTGCGCGCGGCGCGGCGCATCCTTGACCCCGTTCCGACCTGCGGGAGTGCTGTGATGGAAGCGGATTATGTGATTGTGGGCGCAGGCTCGGCGGGGTGCGCGGTGGCGTATCGGCTGGCGGAGGCGGGCAAGTCGGTGCTGGTGATCGAACATGGCGGCACCGATGCGGGGCCATTCATTCAGATGCCTGGGGCCTTAAGTTATCCAATGAATATGGCACGTTACGACTGGGGCTACATGTCCGAGCCGGAGCCGCATCTGGGCGGGCGGCGGCTCGTTTGTCCGCGCGGGAAGGTGATCGGCGGGTCTTCGTCGATCAACGGGATGGTCTATGTGCGCGGCCATGCGCATGACTTTGACCATTGGGCCGATAGCGGCGCGGCGGGCTGGTCCTATGCGGATGTGCTGCCCTATTTCAAGCGGATGGAAAGCTGGGACAGCGGC
>CAZPXE010000332.1:0-4254 GCA_964590545.1 uncultured Rhodobacterales bacterium
GATGGCCTATAACGTGTTGCAATCCATGCAACTTCTGGGCGATGCGGCCTCGGCCTTTACCGACAATCTGGTGGATGGGCTTAAGGCCGATGCGACCCGGATCGACAAGCTGATGCGCGAATCGTTGATGCTGGTCACCGCGCTCGCGCCCGAGATCGGCTATGACAATGCCACGACCGTCGCCAAAACCGCGCATAAAAACGGCACCACGCTGATCGAAGAAGCGGTGAAGCTGGGCTTCGTGACAGAGGAGCGGTTTGCCGAAGTCGTGCGCCCTGAAAACATGGTCGGGCCAAAGTGACCACGCCCATCAACCTGAACAAAGCCCGCAAGGCGCGCAAACGGTCCGAGGATCGCGGGCGCGCCGAAGCGAATTCGGTGAAGTTCGGGCGGAGTAAGGCGGAAAAAGAGGCCGCGCGCCGAGCAAACGACAAAGCGGCGCGCGATCTGAACGGCCATAAGCGCGAAACATGAGTGGCCTGAGATGACAGGCCGTCCCATCAAGCACTCTCTATCCCTGAAAGGCCACCGCACTTCGGTGTCCCTGGAGGATGAGTTTTGGACCGCGTTTCGTGAGATTGCCAAAGCCGAAAACAAGGCCATTAACGAATTGGCCGCCGAGATTGACGCCGCGCGTGGAGATGTTGGATTGGCGTCTGCAATTCGCGTATTTATTCTCCGGCATTTTAGGGAAAATTAACTTGCGGTAGTATAGGCTTGGGCGCATGACACCCCTCGTTCAACCCACCCCGCCGTCACCGGAAGAGTTCTTCGAAGATCTCTTCTCAACCGAGGCCGCGCATCAAGGCGGAATCGTCCAAATTTCTCAATTGGATATGGAGCGTTTTGTCGGTCGCGACCGATTTATCGAAGAGATGAAGCTGCGCAAATTTACGGCGTTGCAAAATCGCGGGCAGATCATCGTGATTTGCAACAGCAAGGACCTGCGATTGATCGCCTGAGCACTTGCGTGCAAGGCGCATGGTCACATGCGCCTCACAAGGTTGGTTAGTGTTACGCAGATGCTTGATAGATCTGGTCGATATTGCTGCCGATCGCGGCTGCGAAGGCGTCATCGCTCATGGCTTTTTGAAGACCTTCAGTCAACGCTCGGCTAAAACTAGCAATCATGTGGGTATTCTGGCTCAGCTTGGCACAAGCGTCTTCGGTCGAGTACCCGCCCGACAAAGCCACAACTCTGATCACGCGCGGATGGGCGGCCAGCGGATCGTAGAAATTCGCCTCTGACGGAATGGTGAGTTTCAGCATCACGTCCTGGCTGGCATCCAGCGCATCCAATTCCGCATGGATCGCGTCGCGCATCATCGCCTCAGCTTCAGCCTTGGTTTCCGAGTGGATGTTCACTTCCGGCTCGACAATCGGCACAAGCCCGGCGGCGCATACCTGTTTCGCGATCTCAAATTGCTGCGCGACAACGGCATTGATCCCGGCCTCATTCGACTCGTGAATGACCGAGCGTTCCTTGGTGCCGAACACACCCATGCTGGCAGCGCGTTTCAGAACATCATCCAGCCCCGGCATCGGCTTCATCAGTTGCACGCCATTTGCCTGATCTTCCAGCCCTTTGTCGATCTTGAGGAACGGAACGATCTGCTTTTCCGACCACAGGAATTCCGCGACCGGCGTGCCACCGATCTGCTCGTTCAACGTCTTTTCAAAAAGGATCGCGCCGATCACTTTTTCCGAGGTAAAGTCGGGCGCCAGAATGATCCGCTCACGCATGTTTTGGACCTCGGCGAACATCTCGTCCTCTGATCCATAGGCCGATGCGTCAACACCGTATAGGCCCAGAGCTTTCGGCGTCGAGCCGCCTGATTGGTCTAGCGCGGCAATGAACCCCGCCCCGTCTTCCATTTGCGCACGCATCCTGGCCAAATCCGACATGTCACACCTCTATGATTCCTTAACTGGCGTCCTGATACGCCAAGACTGCACCGGATGGTACACTGTTAGCGCCGAACAAGCTTAACGCGTATACCGCTGCGGCTGCGCACAGTTAGATGTGCCACAGGAACCGGCACATCGTCCGGAATTACCTCAACGCGCACATCCCGCAACAGGCGCGAGAGCAATAGCGGTCCTTCGACCATCGCGAAGCCCGCCCCAGTACAGACCCGCGCCCCGGCAGAGAAGGGTATGAATGCATCGCGCATACAGGCTTTACCGTTTTCGGTGTGCCAACGGGCCGGATCAAACCCATCCGGATTGTCCCACAGCCGGGTATGGCGATGCACATGCCACGGGCTCAGCACGATCTGGCTGCCGCGTGGCACGTCGCGGTCGCGAAACCGCTCCGGACACGTCGCCTCTCGCACCATCATCGGCACGGGCGGATAAAGGCGCAGGGTTTCGCGGAAGATGTCGCGAGAGAGCTTTAGTTTGCTGATGTCCGAAAAATCACAGCTTTGCAGCAATTGTGCTTCCTCGGCGAGCCGCTCCTGCCACTCCGGATAGAGCGCCATCAGGTACAGCGCCCAAGATAGCGCCGAGGCACTGGTTTCATGGCCTGCAAGGAAGAAGATGGCGACCTGATCGACCATTTCCTCAGGCGTGAAGGTCTCGCCCGTCTCCGGGTCCGCCGTCGTCATGATCTTGGTCGCAAGATCATCGGGCGCATCGCCTTGCGCAATCGCTGCGGCCCGCTCTTGCGTGAGCTCCGTGATCAAAGCGCGAATGCGCGCCGCACTTGCCTTGGTGCTGCGCTTGAAAAATCTTGGAAGCCAACGCGGCAGCGGGATCATGGCGGCGACATTCAGCAAGGGTTGGCTGCGCTGATAGGCGCTGAATTCCGCGAAGACCTGCCGCGCGATATGGTGCTCAATGGGAATCGAAAACAGCGTGCGGAAAATCACATCGGCTGCGGCATGGGACGTTTCCGGCTCCACATCCACCACCTGCCCTGCCAGCCCTTCGAAACGCTGCGCGGCAGCATCCGCGGCGTCCCACATCGCGCCATAGCTTTCGCGCAGCCGCCCGCCTTCGAAGGCCGGGTCGATGATGCGTCGCTGCCGCTCCCAGTCCGGCCCGTTGGTCAGGAAGACCGAATTGCCAAGCAGCGGGCGCAGCCCTTCGGCGATGCGGGACGATTTCGGGAAATCCTTAGGCCGGTCTTTCAGCACGAGGCTCAGCAATTCCGGCTGGTTCGCGAGGAAAGAGCGGAAGAAGGGCGTTCGAAACTCTGCCATCCACGCGCCATAGAGCTTTTCGGGCTGGGCCGAGAGGATGTCTTGCCGGAACAGCCGCGCATATTCGCGCAGGCTCACCTTCCCTGCCCGGCTGGGCGGTTTCGGAGGGAGCGGCGCGCTCATACGGCGCGGGAGGTGAACTTGTTCACCGCTGTTTCGATGCGTGAGCGGGAGGCCGGGCGATCTGCGTAGCGATCACGCAGGCAGAGCGGCCCGGCGGTGATCTGGAAATAGTCGTAATCTTTGGGTCGGTCGAAGGCGCAAAGATATTGGAAATGCAGGCGGAAATAGCGGCGCTTAAGTTCGGCCCACCGCTCCGGGCTAAGCGATTGGGTGAAGGCCGCCGAGAAAACCAGAGGCCAGCGTTTGCCTTCCGGCGCAACCCCCGAAACTGCGACGGGATCGCAGAGCGCGAAGGCGCAGCCATCACCCGGCGCAGTTACGTCGACCCAAGCCAAGGCATTCGACTGGCTCAGGAAATGCAAGTCTTCGCGCAGGCGGTGCGCGCCCGGCAGAAACGACACCATCGGCACCACCTGCCCCAACGTCAGGAACCCCAGCGCGGGTCCGTCTTCCGGCACGCGACCGCTGCGGATCAAATCGGCGAGGATCGACACCCCCAGATGCGCGCCCGAGGAATGCCCAACCACAAGCACCTCGTCATAGCCCTGCCCCATCGCCTCGGCGATGCTGTCTGCGAATTCAGCCATGCGCGCCTCAAGCTCCGGCGGATTGGCCCCGCGCGAGGCGGCGGAATAGCTGTAATCATGCATCAGGTAATAGACGAACAGCTTGTTATCCCAAGCTTTAAACGCCCGCAGGCAGCGCAGCGCGGCATAGATCCCGGCCCCGATCCCCGACACCTGATGCAGGATCGGCAGGCCTGCGACGGAGGCGCCCGACATGAAGCCAAACCCCCAGACAATCAGCGCATAGACCGCATAACCCAGCCCCAGCGCCAGCAGTGCTTGCACAATCAGCATCCCCACCGGGTACAGCGCGGCAATCACCGGCCCCTTGCGCAGCCGCATCAGCCGCCACAGCGCGC
>CAZPXE010000333.1:0-4244 GCA_964590545.1 uncultured Rhodobacterales bacterium
GGTTGGAAAAACACACCTCCACCCCGCTCGCCAGCAGGGAATGGACCAGCGCCTCAGCGCCGTTCATGCTGTTGTTCACGTCTTCACTCATGTCATCTCCCCTTCCCAGTAGGGTGCGCGCAACTCGCGTTTCAGGATTTTGCCAATGCTTGACCGGGGCAACTCCGCCCGCAGCTCGACGCCCGACAGGCGCTGGTGTTTGCCGAGCCGCGCATTGGTGGCCGCGCGGATCGTGTCCGGGCTGCGCATGGCCCCGTCCCGCAGCACCACAAGGCCCAGCGGCGTCTCGCCCCATGCCTCGGACGGGACGGCGATCACAGCGGCGTCGACCACATCGGGGTCCGCCAGCAACGCCTGTTCCAGATCATCCGCGAACACGTTCAGCCCGCCGGAGATGATCATATCCTTCTTGCGATCCGACAGCACCAGAAACCCATCCGCGTCATAGCGCGCCATATCGCCGGAGCGGAAGAACACCTCCCCCTCAGCACTGCGCCACAGATAGGCTTCGGTCAGATCATCGCGCCCGTGATAGCCCGCCATCATGGTCGGCCCGCGCCCGACAATCTCGCCCACCGCGCCTTGCGGCACTTCGGAGCCATCCTCGCCAATCAGGCGGATGTCATTGCCCGGCGCGGGCTGGCCAATGGTGTGCAGCTTGTCCGGGTGCTCGGCCGCGTTCAGCACCGACACGCCGCCGCCCTCGGTCAGCCCGTAATACTCGATCAGCTTGCCCGGAAACCGCGCCAGCACATCGCGTTTCAGCGCCGCGCGCAGCGGGGCGGAGGTGCAGAATTTCACGCGCATCGCGCTCAGGTCGAACTGGTCAAACTCCGGCAGCGCCATGATGCGTTGGTACTGGACCGGGACCAGCATCGTGTGGGTAATCCGCTCTGCCTCGGCCAGCTTCACCCAGCCCAGCGCGTCGAATTTCGGCATCAGATACGCGGTCGAGCCGCCGAACAGCGTCGGCAAGAACGACACCAGCGTTGTGTTGGAATAAAGCGGGGTCGAGAGCAACGTGCGCGCCCCGTCATCATAGCCATTTGGCGTCACCCGGTCCATTTGCGCCGCGCGCATGGCGTGGGTCTGGATAATCCCCTTGGGCGTGCCGGTGGTGCCGGAGGAATAGATCAGGTTGAACGGGTCCGACAGGGCGATTGGCACCGCCGGGTCGGTCTCGGGCTGGGCCTCAACCGCTGCCGCGTAATCTTCGAAATCCGGGTGTTCAAAATCAATCGCGAAGCGCGCCAGCGGCATCTGCGCGATGAACCCCTCCACCAATGCCAAATAGGGCTGCGCCACGAAAATCGCCCGCGCGCCGCAATCGCGCAGCATCTTCTCCAGCGCCGCAGCGGATGCCATGGTCGAGAGCGGCACCACGCAAGCTCCGGCGCGCAAAATCCCGTTGAAAATCTCGGCATAAGCCAGCGAATTGGGTGCAAGAACCGCTACATGCGCGCCCTTCCCCGCCACATCGCCCACCAGATTGGCAACCCGGTTCACCCGCGCATCAAACGCGCCCCACAGGCGCGTCTCACCGCCGCACACCAGCGCCGCCCGATCCGGATGGGCCTGCGCATTCGCGCGCACGCGCTCGGTGATCAGCACTTGCGGGCCGGACGGCAAAGGGGGATTGATCGGGATCATGCAAAGGGCTTCGCGCAGTGGATACCACCCACGATACAGACGCGAGCCGCCCCGGCAAGCGGCTTTGGAAAAGACGTGGGGTTAAGACCTCGCCCGCCGCGCCCCATCCCTAACCAACTGAAACCAAACACCTCCGCCCTCCACGCGCGGCGAGATGCACGCAGAAGTATTAAAACTCTCCCCATTTCGCAGACGCCCGTTAAGACACGAGTAACGCTTGTGACCGCATACCCTGCACGGGGGCGAGAGTTTTGGTGAGTGATGCCGTCATTCCATCTCAGCGATCGCAGTAGTGAGCCAGAGGCCGTCACACTGAGCGAAGATCATTTCGGGATCAATGTGGTGACGACCTATGATCAGGAGTTCGGCCAGCTTGGCACCGGGCTCGCCGATCTTGTGGGTCAGATGCAGGTCAGTACGTTGCGTTTTCCGGGCGGGAGCGCCACGGAAAACTATTTCGACATGACCGACCCCAATGCGAGTCATTCCAACGATGGCAACAATTACGAATTGCTGCCGATGGATGACTTTTTCGCCGCCGCAGGCACCATCGACGCCTCGGTGCAATTGGTGATCCCGACCCAAGTGGGCTTTGCCGACAGCGCCACCGAAGCGCTGCGCGCCGGGGAGTACGGGCAGCGCGACCAATTGGCCGCCACCTACCTCGCCGATGTGGAAACCTATGTCCGCCAAGCCTTTGCCGAGGCCGCCGCAAATGGCGTAGACATATCCGTGCTGGAAATCGGCAATGAATTCTGGGGCTCGGGCGAGATGGCCGCCGCCGAATATGGCTGGCTTGCGGGCCGCGTGGCGGTGCATCTCGAAGACATCCTGCAAGACCTTGGCCTTGACGGCGCGGTGCGCATCGCTGCGCAATCTACCGCCTCATCCTCGCAAATCTATTCCGCGCGCGACGATCAGGACGTGTTCATCGAAGTGGTCAATGGCGAGGAAGTCCTGCGCTCTCAGGCCTATGTCGACAAGCATTTCGCTGGCACGCCCCCCGCCAACTACGAACCGGTGACAATCCCCGGCCAAGGCTCCGCCGCCGGGCAACTCAATTCGCTGATTGACGAGATAAACGCGGTGCCGGGCGCTGCCGATGCGCTGGATGGGGCGGTCCTGCACCTCTATCAGCGCAGCGGGCTGGATGGCGTCGATGACGGGCGCGGTTATTCGTTCGACCAGTTGGAGGCGTTCGAGGACCGGCTGAACCGCTCGGGCGATGCGCCCGACATGACCTATCTCATCACCGAATGGAACGCCGCCACCGGGAACCGCCCGGACAATGCGGGGCTGCAACATGCCTCGATGCTGATCGAAGCGATTTATGAGATGGCCACCCATAATGTGACGGACACGCAGATCTGGCCGCTGACCTTCAACGCTGCGCAAGGCACCTCGATGGTGGATCTGGGCGACAACCGGCTGGCCATTGCGGGCGAAATGTACCGGCTGATGGCGGAAAGCCTGCCGGGGCTGGACCCGATCCTCGACTGGTCCGTGCAGGATGTGATCGACATTCACGGCTTCGCGGATGCGGCAAGGGCGGTGCTGTTCGTCTCGGAACGCAGTGGCGAGGCGCAAAGCAACGTGCGGCTTTATACCAATGATGTGCTGGAGGGCGGCAAGTACATCATCGCCGCGACCCAGCTTTGGGATGGCGGCGCGGGCGGCGACAACGCCAGCGCCGCGCCTGAGATCACCCATGTAAAGGCGCGCACCGGCACCGCCGAGCAGCTTTGGTTCGATCTGGACGACTGGGCCAACCTGCGGATTGAATTGACGCGCGTGAGCTATCTCGACGATCAGGTGACAACCTACGACGCCCATGACCGGCTCTATACCTATGGCGGGGACGATGTGGTCTCGTCGGGCGGTGGGCATGATTTCATCCATGCGGGCAATGGCAATGACGTGATCGAGGCCGGGGATGGCAACGATTGGCTCACTGGCAGCGCGGGCGATGATACGCTGGATGGCGGCGCGGGGCGCGACACGTTCGTTTTCAGCACCGCGGATGGCAAGGACACGATCCGCAACTACGATTTCGGTCTGGACCGGCTTTTGGTAAACGACGTAGAGCTGTTCAGCTTCGCCGATGTACGCGGGCTGGATGGAGCGGAGTTCAGCGTTGAAAACGGCGTGCTGGTGTTGCGCTATGGCAGTGGCGACAAGGTGACGTTTGTGACCGTGGGCAGCGGCATCAGCACCGAAAGCGGCGGGCGCAGCATTGGCACCGATGGCGTCGATATCATGCGCGGCGGCTCCGGGCAGGACGATCTGCGCGGCCATTCCGGGTCCGATTACCTCGAAGACGGCGCAGGGCGCGATTTCCTGCGCGGCGGCAATGGGTCGGACCTGTTCGTGCTGATCGCCGATGGCGAGCGGGACGTGATTACCGATTTCCAGCAAGGCCGCGACCTGATCGACCTCACCGCATGGGACGTCGCCGCCTTCACCGATCTGTCCATCGAAGTGGAGCGGGACGAGAACGGCAATGCCACCGGGCGCGGCTATATCCGCTATGAAAACGAGGTGCTGCGCATCGACACGATGGACGAAGCGATGGCGTCGAGCCTTGATTTCGATGA
>CAZPXE010000334.1:0-4228 GCA_964590545.1 uncultured Rhodobacterales bacterium
GTGTTGCGCTCAACTTTCCGTTTTCAGTCTTTCCTCTCTGCCCCCATGCGCCGATAGTCCCCTCACTCTAGCAGTGGGAGGACGCCATGGGTTTCGCTATGTCTGCGCTAAATTTCCTTGCGGTCGCGTTTGTGCTGATCATCGGCAGCGCGGCGCTGGTTGCGCTGGTGCTGTTCATTATCGACCGGACCCAGACCGAGGATGCCATTCGCCGCAACTACCCGGTGATTGGGCGCTTCCGCGCGGTGTTTACCGAGCTGGGCGAGTTTTTTCGGCAGTATTTCTTCGCCATGGACCGCGAGGAATTGCCGTTCAACCGGGCGCAACGGGAATGGGTCAAGCGCGCCTCGGAGGGGCATTCGACGACCGTGGCTTTCGGTTCGACCCGGAACCTGAACGTGGTCGGCACTCCGATTTTCGTGAACGCCGCGTTCCCGCCAGTTGATGACCAATTCGCCAAGTCCGAACCGCTGGTGATCGGCGCTGGCACAAAGCATCCGTTTGAGGCGCAATCGTTCTATAACATCTCGGGCATGAGCTACGGCGCGATTTCCAAACCTGCCGTGCAGGCGCTGAGCCGGGGCGCGAAGCAAGCCGGGGTTTGGCTGAATACTGGGGAAGGGGGGCTAAGCCCGTTTCACCTTGAAGGCGGCTGCGACGTGGTCTTCCAAATCGGCACGGCCAAGTTCGGGGTGCGCGACGAGGACGGTAAGCTGTGTGACGCGAAGCTGCGCGACGT
Organism: uncultured Rhodobacterales bacterium; assembly: GCA_964590545.1. Classification (GTDB taxonomy): domain Bacteria; phylum Pseudomonadota; class Alphaproteobacteria; order Rhodobacterales; family Rhodobacteraceae; genus Aliishimia. The sequence continues at coordinate 740 of CAZPXE010000334.1, forward strand.
TGCCGCCCATGAGACTGTCCGCATGTTCGAGATCAAGCTGGCCCAAGGCGCAAAGCCCGGCAAAGGCGGTATTCTGCCCGGTGAAAAGGTTACGCCAGAGATTGCAAAGATCCGGGGGCTGGCGGTCGGGCAGGACGGTATCTCGCCCAACCGCCATGCAGAGGTGGATAGTTGGGCGGACTTGCTCGACCTGATCCACCGAATTCGCGAGGTGACGGGCAAGCCGGTGGGGATCAAGACCGTGGTTGGCACCGAGGAGGCAATCCGCGATCTGTTTGCAGAGATCACGAAGCAAGGCGCGGACCGCGCGCCTGACTTCATCACCATCGATGGCGGCGAAGGTGGGACCGGGGCCGCGCCGATGCCGCTGATTGATCTGGTGGGCATGTCGATCCGCGAGGCACTGCCAGTGGTGACGAACCTACGCGATGAGGCGGGTCTGAAGGACCGTGTTCGACTTGTGGCGTCTGGCAAGCTGGTCAATCCCGGCGACATTGCCTGGGCGCTGGCGGCGGGGGCGGATTTTGTCACTTCCGCGCGGGGGTTCATGTTTGCGCTGGGCTGCATTCAGGCGCTCAAATGCAACAAGAACACCTGCCCGACCGGGATCACGACGCATGATCCAAGGTTTCAGAAAGGGTTGGTGGTCGAGGATAAATGGCGGCGCGTGGCCTTCTATGCCGAAAAGATCGTCAATGAGGTGGAAGTGATTGCTCATTCGGTCGGTGTGGCCGAGCCGCGCCTGCTGCGACGGCGGCATGTGCGGCTGATGCAGGATAACGGGCGGTCGGTGCCAATGAATGTGCTGTACCCATCGGCGCACCAGCCGGGGTTGGTGGAGTAAAGAAAAAGGCGCGCCTAAGCAGACGCGCCCCTTAGTCCACCAATCGGCAGAGTGCGCTTAGCTGCTCGGCGGCAGGATCACGGCGTCGATGACGTGGATCACGCCGTTGGACGCTTCGATATCTGCGGATACGACCGAGGCGTCGTTGATTTTCACACCATCATCCAGATCGATGGTGATGTCTGCGCCTTGCAGGGTTGCGGCGGTCATGTCGTCGCTGAGGTTGGTGGACATCACCTTGCCCGGCACCACGTGATAGGTCAGCACGGCGACCAGTTGGTCTTTGTTTTCCGGCTTCAGCAGGTTCTCAACCGTGCCTGCGGGCAGGGCGGCGAAGGCTTCATCGGTTGGGGCGAAGACGGTGATCGGGCCGTCGCCCTTCAGCGCGTCCACCAGCCCTGCGGCTTTCGCGGCGGCGATCAGGGTTTCAAAGCTTCCTGCAGCGGCGGCGGTGTCGACGATATCTTTCTTGTAGGACCCGGCGAAAGCTGCGCCAGCGGTGGCGGCGGTCAGCGTCAGGGTGAGAAGTGTCTTGCGTAGCATGCGTATTCTCCTGTGTGCAAATGTCCCACAAGCGGGATCATGTGAGGTATACGCGGCAGAGATACAGGTTGGATGACTGTGCAGGTGTGGATGTGATGGTTCCATAAGTATTTGAAATTAAATAGCTAAAGTAAAACCCTCACGCAGTGTAAACTAAATGTCATCCATCTGGACGTTGCAGTGAAGCGCGCTAAGCGTTTGGAATGTTACAAGGCCCAAACTCTGCGTGAGGGGCTCTGGTCATCGCTGACCGGGGACCTGATCTCTGTCACAAGGGCGCAAGCAAGCATGAGGAGACCCCGGATATGGCACATCGCTGGACCAACACGCTGACGAAGGATGACGTAACGCCGGAGGCGATGTATCTGTCGCGGCGGCAACTGATGGCGGGTGCGGCAGGTTTGTCGATTGCCGGGGGCCTGTTCGGAACTGCGGCAAAGGCCGAGGCGTTGGAGCCGAATAGCTGGGAAGACATCACGCAGTATAACAACTTCTATGAATTCGGCACGGGCAAGACCGACCCCGGTCAGAACGCCCATGCGCTGACGACGACACCGTGGTCTGTGAAAATCGACGGGATGGTCGACAAGCCCGGTGACTATGACTTCAAGGATATCATGGACGCGATGACGATCGAGGAGCGGATCTATCGCTTCCGCTGTGTCGAGGCGTGGTCGATGGTAATTCCGTGGAACGGGTTTGAACTGGCAGATTTGCTGGCCATGGCCGGTGTGCAGGACGGCGCAAAATATGTGGCGTTTGAAACCTTGTACCGTCCCGAAGAGATGGTCGGCCAACGCTCGCCCATTCTGGACTGGCCGTATGTGGAAGGGCTGCGGCTGGATGAGGCGATGCATCCGCTGACGATTATGGCGACGGGGATTTACGGCAAGGACATCCCGAACCAGAACGGCGCGCCGCTGCGCTTGGTGGTGCCATGGAAATACGGGTTCAAGTCGATCAAGTCGGTGGTGCGGATCACCCTGACTGATAAGGAACCGCCGACCAGTTGGAACAAGGCCAATGGGCGCGAATATGGCTTCTATAGCAATGTGAACCCGGCGGTCGATCATCCGCGCTGGTCTCAGGCGAGTGAGCGGGTCATAGGTGGCGGGCTGTTCGCGCGGCGTATTCCGACGCTGAGTTTCAACGGGTATGAGGACGAGGTTGCGAGCCTGTACGAAGGTATGGACCTGACCAAGTTCTTCTAATGGGGTTTCGAATGAGCTAGGCTCGTCCGACGAAAGCGAAGGGGCGTTGCCCCCTCGCGCTCCCCCAAAGTACTTGAAACCCGAAGAAGTATGAAGGCGTGGCGCTATGCGGGATGCGGTGAATGGGTTTTTCCGGAAGGTGCCGGTTTGGCTGATCTGGGTGCTCTATCTGCTTCCGGCGCCGACACTTCTTTATATGGCCCAAACGGGCAAGCTTGGGCGCGAACCGATTTCGGCGCTGGAGCACGAGTTGGGCGAGATTGCGTTGCAGCTTCTGGTCATCGGGCTGTGCATCACGCCGCTACGGCGGTTCGTGGGGATCAACCTGCTCAAGTTCCGCCGGGCGATTGGACTGCTGGCGTTTACCTATGTGGTGCTGCACCTGACGGTCTGGGCGCTGTTGGATGTGCAGATTGTCAGCCAGATGTGGGCAGATATTCTGAAGCGTCCCTATGTAACTGTGGGCATGCTGTCATTCCTACTGCTGCTACCGCTGGCAATCACGTCAAACAACCGCTCGGTCCGCGCGATGGGGGCGGCGTGGCGTAAGCTGCATGTGCTGGTCTATCCTGCGGCGCTGTTGGGGGCCGTGCATTATGTGATGGTGCAGAAGGTGTGGGAGGCGGAGCCGCTGATTTATCTGGCTGTCATCGCCGGATTGGTCGGGCTGCGTGTAAAATGGCAAGCGCCTAAGCGGATTGTTCGCGGATAGGCAGTCAATACAACACGTTAAGCGCGAGAACCTGTCTAAAACTTGACCCAAGAATCAAAAAATGCTCCGTTTCCCTCACATTGAAATTTCTTTTTGTGTGGAATGGAGAATACTGTGAAACAACTTTTTCTTGCTGGAGCCCTGACGCTGAGTGCGGGCATGGCTTCGGCAACAACTCT
>CAZPXE010000335.1:0-4224 GCA_964590545.1 uncultured Rhodobacterales bacterium
GCAGGGGAAGCGTTGCATGGGTTATAGCCAGCCTTTCAATGCGCAATCCCCGACGCCGCGCCTTCATCGACCAAGGCACCAGCTTCAAACCGGCTGACATCGAACGGCGCGCTGATCTCGTGATGTTCGCCCTCTGCAAGGCAATGGGCGAACAGATATCCCCCCGCCGGGATCGCCTTGAACCCGCCCGTGCCCCAGCCGCAATTGACCCAGATGCCGGGCACCGAAGTCGGCCCGATGATCGGCGAGCTATCCGGCGTCACATCCACGATCCCCGCCCAATGCCGCAGCAATTTCACCTTGGCGAGCAACGGGATGTATTCGACCAAACCGCCCAACACCTCTTCCTGCATCGGCAGGTTGCCGCGCTGGCCATAGCTTGGCACGCGGTCCAGCCCGCCGCCCATCACCAGCCCGCCCTTATCCGACTGGCTGATATAGGCCCCGTGCGCGGGCGAGAACGCGACCGTGTCCAGCACCGGCTTGACCGGCTCACTGACAAACGCCTGCAACGCATAGCTTTCAATCGGCAGGCTGTAGCCCCCAAGCGCGGCCATTTGCGACGAATGCCCGGCCACGGCAACGCCAACCCGGCCCGCACGAATGGGGCCCTGTGCGGTCTCGACCCCTTTGCAGACACCGCCTTCGATGACAAAGCCCGTCACCTCGCAATTCTGAATGATATCAACGCCCAAATGGCTCGCCGCCCGCGCATAGCCCCAAGCGACCGCATCATGCCGCCCGGTCCCGGCGCGGCCTTGCCAAACAGCCCCATGAATGGGAAAGCGCGCGTCCTCGCGGAAGTTCAGGATGGGCGCGCGGGCACGGACTTGGTCCGCGTCCCACAGTTCTGCATCCGCGCCGCTCAGCCGCATCGCATTGACCGTGCGCGCGCCGATCTCCATTTCGTGCTGCGAATGGGCAAGGATCATCATGCCGCGCTGGCTGAACATGACGTTGTAATTCAGCTCTTTGGACAGCCCCTCATAAAGCTGCACCGACAAATCATACAGCGCCGTGCTTTGCGGATAGAAGTAGTTCGAGCGGATGACGGTCGTGTTGCGCCCAGTGTTACCGCCGCCCAGCCAGCCCTTTTCGATCACCGCCACCCGGGCCAGCCCATGCCGCTTGGCGAGGTAGTACGCGCTGGCCAGCCCATGCCCGCCGCCGCCCACAATCACCACGTCATATTCCATGCGCGGCGACGGGCTTTGCCATGCAGGCGCCCAGCCCGCGCCGCCGCGCAAACCTTCCCGCAAGAGCCGCCATGCCGAATAGTCGCGCATTTGTCCTCGGATCGTGAACTTACCGCAGGGGACTACAGCACAGGCGACGCAGCCGGTCCAGCCCGCTCAGAGCAGAACGTCCGCCGCGTCAAAATCCACCTTTGCCATGGTCTGGACAATCAGCACATCGGTTGCGCTGAAGGAAATGCGCAGGCCAGACGCGCTGTCGGCGGCCTGCGCCAGAACCTGTGCGGTGAAATCGGTGAAGCCGAAAGCACTAAGGTCGATCACATCGCTGCCCTGAACGAAATCGGTGATCCGGTCGAGCCCGCCTCCGCCAGAGCCACTCGGCGCATAGATGAACACATCGCGCGCGCCGTCATCCGCCCCGGTGCCGTTGCCGCCTGACAAACGGTCATTGCCGCGCCCGCCGTTCAGGGTATCTGCGCCAGTGCCGCCGATCAGCACGTCTGCGCCTTCCTTGCCGCGCAACTCATCCGCATCTGCGCCGCCGCGTAGCTCATCCGCGCCGCGCCCGGCGATCAGCAGGTCCGCGCCTTGCGCGCCCAGCATCACATCTGCGCCGTCATTGCCGAACATCTGATCATCGCCCGCGCCGCCGCGCAGGATATCCGCACCGTTCCCGCCATGCAGAATGTCGTTGCCACCCGCCCCGTTCAGCGTGTCATTGCCGCGCCCGCCTTCCAGCGTGTTATTCCCGGCGAACCCGTTCAGAACGTCATTGCCCAGCAGGCCCTTCAGCACCGTGTTCCCGGCTGATCCGGTCAGATCGTCGTTGAAATTGCTGCCCGTCGCATGTTCGAACTGCCGCACTGCGTCCTGCCAACCCGCCCCACTGGCGAAAGAGCCGTGCAGCGACAGGGTGATCCCTTCCTGCACCTGAGAATAGCTGACCAGATCACCGCCCGCGCCGCCGACCAACTCATCGTCGCCGAGCGAGCCGAACACAGTGTCCTGCCCTTCAAGCGCCAGAATGCGATCCTCCAAAGTGGTGCCCGACAGCACATCCCGCCCGGTTGTCCCCATGGACAAAAGCGGCCCGTCCACATCAACCGACCACGTGACGCGCTGTTGCGTCTGTTCGATATCGCGCCGCACCAGCCCCGTCGCGTCATAGGCCAGCGCCACGATATCATAGCTGCCGCCCGCCAGATCCAACTCTGCGTAATCGAACGTGATGACATCACCGACCTCGGTGATGCCCGCGTCGGTTTCAACCTCGACGCCGTCAATGAACCACGCCACGTCAATCACCGCAGTGTCGATGACCGTCACCTGCAACGGGTCATTGTCGAACACCAACATGCTGCCTCCGCGCTCGGTCCAATCGTCCAGTGGGTCCACATACTCATAGAACCCCAACACGAACGCCTCTTTGGCAATCGGATCAAACGCCTGATTGAGCGCGCGCATCTTCGAGTTTTCGGACGGTCGGTACGCGCCAAAGCGCGAATAGGAAGAGCCTTCATACACGCCCACAACCCCCGTCACCGGGTCGTCATATCCAATCCAATGCTCCCATTTTGCACCCGTTGGGTCGGTGGTGGAGTTTGGCTGGTACGGCTCATTGCCCGAATGTGTCTCGGGCCCGCCATAGCTGTATTCATCGGCAAGACCAGCGAAGGAATGCCCGATCTCATGCAAGGCAATATCATAGGCAAAGCTGTTGCCCCCGGCATAGACAGCATAAGTGCCGCCGCCGCCGCCGTATTTCTCACTATTGGTGGTGATAAAGCGCATCTCGGCCTCGAAACCAGCGCCTTCCAGACCATCGCGCAGCGTGAAGAACGCTTGTGTCGGGTCCACATACAAAAGCCGATCCGTTACGCCATCCCACCTGTAGGACGCGCCAAGCGCGGTGTCGCGGGTGATGTCGTTGCCCGGATCATCAACACCGCTTTCATTCGAGACCACGTCGATTGCATGCACATTGAAGAAATTTCGATATTGGTAGAACGGGGACGTCAGCGGATCGTCCGAAAACATGTGCTCAACGAACCCGCCGACATGGCCGCGATACGTCGTTTCGATTTCGTTCGCCGTATAGCCGTCGCCCATGAAAACGATATCAACCCGGTTGTCGCTGCTGCCGGTGTCGATCAGGGTCGTCAAGCTCATGCCGCTCTCCAATAGTTGACCAATGCGCTTCGCCAGGATTACCCCGAACCGCTTCGGCCCGAGGCCAAAGCCTCTTTCAATCGCGCAAAGTTACATCGACAGCAGCACAAGAAAAGCACCCAAACCCTAAGGCGGGCTGTGCGTTGCAGTTCTGACCCAGCCGTGCCGCAGCAGGCCGGGCCTATGGGTCCTGACCCTAGGGCGCGCCCGGCCGCCTAAGCGATTGGCAGGTTCTCTGGGAAATACACGCTGATGCCGCAAGGCGGCCTTCTGAAACCGGACGCGTTCAACCGCGCAACTTTCATGTGCTGTATTGCTGCGTCAAATGCCTGTCTGGCGACTTGTTCCATATCGTGACAGATCAATGCCTGAATTGTACCACTCATCAACGCAGCGCGGCTGACCGGGTTCAACTCATGGCCAATTACGACCGTATCAGCGCTGCGCCGCCGGGCCAGACTGTCAATCAAGTGCGGTTGCCCGCCGCCAGCCAAGTAAAGTCCGGCCAAGTCCGGGTTCTGAGCAAAGGCGTCTTCAACAACCAGATTGCTGTCTCCATCTGACCCGCCATAGGGCCGCGTTTCTACCAGTGTCAGATCAGGGCGCAATTGGCTCAGTGTCTCCCTAAACCCGGCACGGCGCTGCAACAGGTGTTTGAATTCGGAATGCCCGATCAACAGCGCCACAGTTCTCGCGCCTGCCGGGGTCATGCCGGCCATCAGCCGTGCAGCGGTGCGCCCCGCCGCGAAATTGTCCTGACCCACATGCACATGCCGGCCAGTGCTTGCGATATCGGAAATCACTGTGACCACCGGAATGCCGCGCGTTAGTAGCCTATCAATAGCGGTGACAGTCCTCT
>CAZPXE010000336.1:0-4221 GCA_964590545.1 uncultured Rhodobacterales bacterium
ATATTTGTGGGCGGCGGCGCAACGGTGCGAGTGGGCAATATCATCGGCTCCGACCGGATGCGCGAGATGATGCTGACCGGACGCAGCTATGGTGCCGAAGATGGTTTGCGGCTGGGGCTGGCGCATTACAGCGTTGGCGAGGGGGAAGGTCTGGACCTTGCCAAGAAACTCGCCCGCAAGATGGCCGACAACGCGCCCTTCTCGAACTATCTGATGATGAACGCTCTGTCGCGCATCGGCGATATGTCTCGGGGCGACGGGCTGTTCACCGAAAGCCTCGCGGCCTCGCTGGCGACATCTTCAGACGGGGCCAAGGAAGGCCTGCGCGCGTTCCTGGAAAAGCGCGAGCCGAAGTTTCGTTAACGCCCCGCGCGCTGCGCTTACCTGATCTTGAAGCGGGCGGCGTAGAACCTGCAACCGTAGCGACATCCAAATCCACTGCACGGGCGCAAATCCGGTGGTGGTGATCAGGAAGATGGTTTCACCATCGCGCATTCTTCGGGGCTAAGGTGCCCCGCCTTAAACTTGAGACACCGATACCCTGTCACGCCTTCGGCGCTCTCGGGACATCGGCGTCACATTTTGATTCAGGTTAAAGGCGGGACACTCTCATACTCCCGAAGACCGTCTGACCCTATGCGGGCCCGCACCCTGATAACTCGATCTCGTAACATGAGAGCCAGCAGCCTGCCGACCCAGAGGTCGATGCGGGCCAAAAGCTGTGCGCCGATTTATTCAACGCACCCCGGCACGGAATCAAGGCGAAGCCGCCGTGCCAAAGCCAGACCGCCCCCCGGGCTGGCTTTTTGTCTGAGCTAGGCGCGCCCTTCATTCTGCGCGCCTAGATTGCGAGAAGAAACCGAGTCGGAACTTACCCTAGTCTTGCCACCCCGCGGTCTGGCTTTGGCACGGCTCAGATTCCACGCTCGCCAAACTCGGAGCGCGTCAAACCCTTATCCCAGTTTCACCCGAATAAAGCTGCCCCACCAACTCGGCATAGTTCGTGCGCAGCGCGCGTTGGTTCAGCGAGCCTTTCTCGGTGGTCTCGCCCTTGTCGAAACTGGGCGCCACCTCCAGCACCGCGGCGCGGCGTACGCGAGTGGCGGAGCCGGTAGCAGCTTTGGCGGCGGCAGTGAGCGCGTCCGTTAGCGCAGCCTCGCGCGCCTCCGGGTCCATCGCCTGCGCCTTGTCTGTCAGCAGCAGCAGCGCGCCCAACTGGGCTTCGTTCTCGCCCACAATCACCGCGTCGCGGATCAACCCGTCCATCGCATCGACCAGCGCGGCGCGCACATTGCCGACGGAGACCCAGGTGCCTGTGTTCAGCTTGAAATTCTCGGCCACGCGCCCGTCGAAGAAGAACCCTTTGGACAGATCGTCCGGATCGGCTGGCCGCAGCGCATCGCCCATCATATAGAAACCTTCTTCATCAAAGGATTCTGCCGTCTTGGCCGGATCGCCATAGTAGCCCGGAGTGATCGACGGCCCTTTCAGGCGCAGTTCCAGCTTGCCGCCATTGGGCGCCAACTTCATTAAAAGCCCGCGCGAGGGCACGCCGACATTGCCGGACTTCTCTTGCACTTCGGTACAGGACAGCGCGAAGGGGGCGGTTTCGGTCGCGCCGAGTGAGGTCGACAGCAGCACTTCGCGCCCTGTCGTTTTCCGCGCCACGGCGCGCAAACGGTCCCATGTGGCCTGCGCCATGCCCGCACCTGCGTAGAACATCATCGACAGGCGGGAAAAGAAGGTCTCCGCCAGCTCCGCATCGGTTTCCAGCACCTCGACCAGCGCGTCCCAGCCGACGGGGACATTGAAGTACCATGTGGGCGAGATATCGCGCAGATTGCGGATCGTCTCATCCATCTTGCCGGGCACTGGCTTGCCGTCATCAATGTAATATGTCCCGCCATTGGTCATCACCAGATACGAGACCTTGTTGCCCGCAGCCGTGTGGTTCCACGGAGCCCAGTCCAGAACCACGGGCGGCGTTTTCTCAACGAAGCGGTAGCAGTCGCGCACCATCGCTTCCATCGCGCAGATCATGCCATTGGTGTTGATCACCGCTTTGGGCGCGCCCGTCGAGCCGGAGGTGAAGAGGTATTTGACCACCGTATCCGCGCCAATCTGCGCCCGTGCAGCATCCGCAAGGGCCGTATCTTCTGCGGGCAGATCGTCCCATAGCACGCTGCCTTCGGGCGCGTTGCTCATTGCAATCACGCGGCGGCCCTCGGCGGCGATCGCGGCCAACGCGGGGGCAAAATCCTCGGCATCCTCGACAAACAGCGCGCCGGGTTGAAGCGTTTCGGCGATCCCCTTCAGCTTGCCGTGATCTTTGGAGACCAGCGAATAGGCCGGAGAGACAGGTGCATAGGGAATACCGGTATAGAAACAGGCCGCCCCCAGCAGCGCATGTTCCAGCGAATTGCCTGACAGGATCAGCAGCGGCCTGTCCGGGCCAAGCCCCATTTCCAGCAGCGCCGCGCCAATCCGGCGGGCCTGCTCGCGCGCCGCACCATAGGTAATGCGCACCCATTCGCCATCCGCCCCGCGCCGGGCAATCCATGGCTGATCCGGCGTCGCATCCGCCCATCGGTCCAGATAGTCCGCAAGGGTCGGCATATACGCGGGAAGCGCTGCGCGCTGTTGCATCAGGATCGTGCCATCGGGGCGGATTTCATAGTCGAATTCAGGCGACCAGAAATCGGCAGCGGTGGTAGAGGTCGGGGCAGCTTGCACGTTCATGGGGAAAGTCTCTTTGGCTGGGTTTAACGCGGGGCCATGCGGATCGCGCCATCAAGGCGGATCACTTCACCGTTCAGCATGGAATTGGTGGTGATATGGCTGACCATGGCCGCATACTCGACCGGATCGCCAAGCCGCGATGGGAACGGTACTTGCGCCCCAAGCGAGGCTTGAACGTCTTCCGGCAACTCGGCGAGCAGCGGGGTCAGGAACAGACCCGGCGCGATGGTGCACACGCGCACACCCTTGTCGGCCAGATCGCGGGCCATGGGCAGAGTCATGCCGACGATGCCGCCTTTCGAGGCGGAATAGGCCAGTTGTCCGATCTGCCCATCAAAGGCCGCGACCGAGGCGGTGTTGACGATGACACCGCGCGCGCCATCGGGCTCCAACGGGTCGGCGGCGACCATGCGCGCCGCAACTTGGCTGGCGCAGTTGAAGCTGCCGATCAGGTTCACACGGATGGTCTTTTCGAACAGACCAAAATCATGCGGCGCCCCGCGCGAGACGGTCTTTGACGCTCCGCCAATCCCGGCGCAGTTGATCAGAATGCGCGGCGCTCCATGGGCCGCTTCAGCAGCATCAATTCCTGCCGCGACAGACGCCGGGTCCGATACATCGACCGTGGCGAAGCTCCCACCGATCGCGGCGGCATGGGCCTGCCCCTTCTCAGCGTTCATATCAAAGAGCGTGACCTTCAGCCCATCTTCCGCCAATCGCGCCGCTGTCGCCGCGCCTAAGCCCGATGCGCCGCCAGTGACGATTGCGCTCTGCCCTGTCCAATCTTGCATGGTTAACCTTCCGTCTTTCGTATCTTTTGTAGCAGCGACACGAGGGTCGCTTTTTCGGCTGTCGTCATGTGTGAGAGCAGCTGATTTTCGTGATCATGCACCACCTCCCACGCTTTGGAATAGGCGGCCTTGCCCGCATCTGTCGGTGCCAGCGCCTGTACCCGGCGGTCACCCGGCACGGGTTGACGTCGCACGAAGCTGCGCTGCTCCAACTCGTCGATGATCGCCACAAGGCCAGAGCGTTCGATGCCCAGCTTGCGCGCCAGTTCAGACTGGGTGATGTTTGGAAACTGAACGATCAGCGACATAGCGGAGAAGACGCGCGGGGCGAATCCATCCTCGCCCAGAGCACGCCGGAAATCGGTACTCAGAGTCACATAAGCGCGTTTCATATGGTAGCCGATGAAACCGTCCAGATCGCTCGGCGGCGCTTCGGCGTTGTTGGCCACGCTGTTGCCAGTACTGACTTTGGAGACTTGCGCCATCCGAATTCCTCATCCCTATCGCTTTGGTGCATCTTACGGGATATTGTTAACCGGGTAAACAATTAAATGAGATACCAATAACGGCCCCCCTCCAGCCCCGCCTTGAACATGCCTGTACGCTGTTTGTGGAGCTTGATCCCATACGCGAGATGCGCCGGGGCTAAGCCGGGGCGGCGGGGCGAGGCGGTGGACCCGGCTAGCTATTA
>CAZPXE010000337.1:0-3217 GCA_964590545.1 uncultured Rhodobacterales bacterium
CGGTCGCGGCGGCAATGGCGGCGGCGCAGGCGGCGGTGGCCCGCTGTTCACGCGGGGCACGCTGGGGCTAGCGGCCTTGGCGGCGGTTGGCCTTTGGGCGTTTTCCAGCTTCTACACCGTGCGCCCGGAACAACAGTCGGTTGAACTGTTTCTGGGTGAATTCTCCTCCATCGGCACCGAAGGTCTGAACTTCGCGCCATGGCCGGTCGTGACAGCAGAAGTCATCAACGTCACCACCAACAACGTGGAAGACATCGGCGTATCTGGCCGGGCTGGCAATAATGACGGGCTGATGCTGACCACGGATGAAAACATCGTGGATATCGACTTTCAGGTGGTCTGGAACATCTCCAACGCGCGCGACTTCCTCTTCGCGCTCAACTCGCCGGAAGTGTCCATCCGTTCCATCGCGGAATCAGTGATGCGCGAAACCATCGCCCAGTCCGAACTCGCCCCGATCCTGAACCGGGATCGTGGTGCGATTGAAACACGGGTGCAGGAAGATGTGCAGCGGATGCTGGACGCGCAAAAGACCGGCATCAACGTCATCCGGGTCAACGTGAACAAGGTCGACCCGCCCTCGCAACAGGTCACACTGACCGACGCCGAAGGGCGCCAGCAAACGGTGTCTGTTGTGGACGCGTTCCGCGACGTGCAAGCCGCCGAGCAAGAGCGTGACCAGCTTGAACGCCGCGCCGACGCATACGCCAACCAACGCCTCGCCGAAGCGCGTGGTGAAGCGGCCCGGCTGCTCGAAGCTGCCGAAGGCTACCGCGCCCGCGTTGTGAATGATGCGGTCGGTGAAGCCAGCCGTTTCCTTGCGGTTCTGGCCGAGTATCAGGCCGCGCCGGAAGTGACCCGCAAGCGTCTGTACCTTGAGACGATGGAAAAAGTCTTTGCAGACGTTGATAAAATCATTCTCGAACAGGGCCTTGGCGGGGAAGGCGGCAGCGGTGTTGTGCCATACCTGCCGCTGAACGAGCTACGCCGCTCCGGAGGGTCGAACTGATGAAGTATATTCTGCCGATTATCGTGCTCGCGATTGCGGGCATGCTGTCCTCGATCTTTATCGTGGACGAGCGTGAAAAGGCGCTGGTGCTGCGCTTTGGTCAAATCAAGCAGATCGTGGATGATCCGGGCTTGGGCTTCAAAATACCCTTCCTCGATGAGGTTGTCCGGTATGAGGATCGTATCCTCTCGCTCGAAACCAACGTGATCGAAGTCACCCCCGCCGATGACCGACGTTTGCTGGTTGACGCGTTCGTGCTGTGGCGCATCGACGATGTGGTTCAGTTCCGCCAAGCTGTGTCCGTCGGCGGATTGCGCGAAGCGGACCGCCAGTTGCGTGACATCATGAACTCGCAAATCCGGGCCGTGCTTGGTTCGGACGGTGTGACCTCGAACACGATCCTGTCGCCCGAACGGGCCGAGTTGATGGATCGTATCCGGGTGCAGGCCGATGCCCGTGGCCGTGCGCTGGGGATTTCGGTGGTGGACGTGCGTTTGCGTCAAACCAACCTGCCAGAGCAGAACTTCGCTGCCACACTGGCGCGGATGATCGCCGAACGGGAACGCGAAGCGACAGATGAACGCGCCCGTGGCCGCGAGGCCGCGCAGCGGGTGCAGGCGCAAGCGGACCGGACCTATGAAGAGATCCTCTCTGAATCGCGCCGGGATGCGCGCATCATTGAAGGTGAAGCCGACGCTGAGCGGAACAAAATATTCGCTGAAGCCTATGGTCAGGACCAGTCCTTCTTCGACTTCTACCGCTCTCTGGCAGCCTATGAGCTGTCGTTGCAGGGGCAGAACTCGACCATGGTGCTGACGCCCGATAGCGAGTTCTTCAACTACCTGCGCTCCGATCAGGGGGCCGCGGCAGGCGGGCAATAAACCGTGGGCCTGATCCTTCTGGCCATTGGGCTGATACTATTTGTCGAGGGGCTGGTCTATGCACTGGCCCCTTCGCTTTTGCGCCAATTGATGGAGCTGATCCGCAATCTGCCGGATCAAGTGCTGCGCCAAAACGGGCTGGCCGCGCTGGCGCTGGGCTTGGTGCTGATCTGGGGTGCGTATCAAATTGGGTTCTAGCGCCCTTGGTACCGCCCTCGCAAACCCCGTCCCGGGCTTTACCCCGGGACCTCGCAGCTGCGCCGCACAAGCCAAGGTCAATGAAGCCCCGGCGCGTGACGCTGTTCGCGTTTTCGTCACATCCCTCACAACCCCGTCACACGAAGTTGAAAGCACGCGATGTTAACCCATCTTTAACGTTGCAATGGTGCAACCCTACATGCACGCTAGTGCAACCCGGGCGACCACCCGCCCAACAAGACAAATTAGGAGTTCGCGAATGAAGCCGCAGGCGATTTCGATGTCCCTTCCCGCCGAGCAGATCCAGCATATCACCCGTATGCGATTGCTTATGCTGGGGTTTCTGGCCACCCTTATGCTGCTGGCACAGGTCATGGCGGCGCAAGCGCGCCCCGAAAGCCTCGCACCGCTGGCCGATCAGATCAGCCCCTCGGTCGTGAATATCACCACCTCTACGGTCGTCGAAGGGCGTACCGGCCCACAAGGGATCGTGCCCGAAGGCTCCCCTTTCGAAGATTTTTTCCGCGAATTTCAGGACCGCGGCGGCAATGAGGATGGCAATCGCCCGCGCCGCTCCTCGGCTCTGGGGTCCGGCTTTGTGATTTCGGAAGACGGTTACATCGTCACCAACAACCACGTCATCGAAGGCGCGGACGAGATTTTGATCGAATTCTTCCCCGGCGACGGCCAGCCGGAAGAGAAACTCGAAGCCAAGGTTATCGGCACTGACCCCAACACCGATATCGCGCTGCTGAAGGTCGAAGCCGACCAGCCGCTGGAATTCGTCAGCTTTGGTGATAGCGACACCGCACGCGTCGGCGATTGGGTCGTTGCGATGGGCAACCCGTTGGGGCAGGGCTTTTCAGTCTCTGCCGGGATCGTATCAGCCCGCAACCGCGCGCTGTCCGGGACCTATGACGACTACATTCAAACTGATGCAGCCATCAACCGGGGCAACTCGGGCGGCCCGCTGTTCAACATGGATGGCGAAGTCGTTGGTGTGAACACCGCGATCCTGTCGCCCAATGGCGGCTCCATCGGCATCGGCTTTTCCATGGCATCCAATGTTGTGACCCGCGTTGTTGACCAGCTTGAAGAGTACGGCGAAACCCGCCGCGGCTGGCTTGGC
>CAZPXE010000337.1:3227-4219 GCA_964590545.1 uncultured Rhodobacterales bacterium
ACGTGAGCCCGGATATGGTTGAGGCGATTGACGGGCTTGAAGAAGCGCGCGGCGCGATGGTCACGGACGTGCCAGACGGCCCGGCCAAGGACGCTGGTATGGAAGCGGGCGACATCATCATGTCCTTCGCGGGCCAAGATGTCGAAGACACGCGCGGCCTTGTCCGCACCGTCGGCAACAGCCCCGTGGGCGAGACCGTCCGCGTCGTTGTGTTGCGCAATGGTAAAACCGAAACGCTCCGTGTCACTCTGGGCCGCCGCGAAGAAGCCGAAGGCGCTGTGCCTGCCGCTGCGCCCGCGCCGGAAGACAAGGCCGAGCCGGAAACCGCCGAAATCCTCGGCCTGACCCTCAGCCCCATGACCGACGAGCTGCGCAGTCAGCTTGGCGCGGATGACAAGACTACGGGGCTTGTGGTGACCGATGTAGACGAAACCGCCGAGGCCTATGAAAAAGGTCTGCGCGCGGGCGACATCATCACCGAAGCTGGCCAGCAAAAGGTTGAAACCATCGGCGTGCTGAACGAACGGATCGAAGACGCCCGCGAAGCTGGGCGCAAATCCCTGCTGCTTCTGGTACGCCGCGCGGGCGATCCGCGCTTCGTCGCGCTTGGTCTGGATGAGGCCGAGTAAACCCGTATTCTAGACGTATTGGAAAAGGCCGGGTGCTACAGCCCGGCCTTTTTCTTTTTGCGGCCAGAAAAGGACGCGTGCCGCGTGCGCCGATTAGGTCGAACAAACCGCCCGTTTTTTCGCCCCAGAAGGGTAAATACCCACAATCCACCCCCAAACCCTGCGCCACAAGCGAAAGCCTTTGCCGAAATGTTCTGGGCGCATTCAGGAGGTGGTGCTGTCGAATAACGCAGCGCCAAGCCGCTACAATCGCGCCGCCTATGAGAGCTGAGCCGCACCAAGTCCAGACCGTGGGGTGGCGAATGCCACACATGTTCCGTCCCGTTTTGTTTGAGTCACCTTGGCGAGTAGAGCGAAGGGAGC
>CAZPXE010000338.1:0-4217 GCA_964590545.1 uncultured Rhodobacterales bacterium
GCCCCGGCCAGCTTGTGCATCCCGCCTTTCACAACCCAAACGCCCGACTCTTCTGCATGCCAGATCAGCGCGAGCACAGCAGGCGACATATGCGGCGCGCCCCCCACATAGGTCGCGTAACGCCCGAAAAGCTGACGCAGGCGCGGGTCGGAGAATTGAGCGTTCAGCAGCCCGGCAAGCGTTTTCAGCGGGGCCATCTGGGGGATCAGGCTGGGGCGTTGCAGCACATGTTTCACCAGCGACGTCAAACGCGGCTCGGGCGCTTGCATCATCGGCAGATCAAAGGCTTCGAACAGTTTCGCAGCGCGTGTGCTGAACGCGTCAAACTCTTGCGCCAGCCCTGTGCCGCCGAAAACCTGAACAGCCTCAATGCTCGCCTGACGGTCCGCGAACAGGTCTAACTGGCTACCATCTGGCCAGAAATGACGCGCGAGGATGGATTGCGGTAGCAACTCCACATGATCTTCAAGCCGGGTTCCGGCAAGTGCGAACAGATCGTCAAAGACATGGCGCATCGTCAGGACGGTCGGCCCGGCGTCGACGGGGCCGGCTTCGCTGGGTGTCGTCCGGATTTTGCCGCCGAGATGTGCATGCCGCTCGATCAGCGTCACGCGCAACCCCATCACCGCAAGCCGGATGGAGGCCGCCAGCCCCGCAACGCCAGCGCCGATCACAACCGCATGGTCCCGGTCAGAGGAAGGGAGGTTCGCCATCATCGGTCACCTTTCACATGTCCACAATTGTTGACTCGGAAACTGAAAGTGTCCAGTATGATTTACACTTTAGTTGTATTGATTGGCTGACATTGGCCAAGAAAGGACGCAAATGCCGCTGACCCCACGCATAGAACAGGCGGTCGCCGCCGCGATATCGGTCGGTCAGGGGCGGGGGCCGACCCCGGCCCAATTGTCCTCAGCCTTGGCCTATGCGACCGCGCCCGGCGGCGCGCGCATTCGTCCGACGATTTTATTGTCTGTTGCGATGGCCTGCGGGGATGACAAGCCCGCGCTTGCAGACGCCGCCGCTTCGGCGTTGGAGCTGATCCACTGCGCTTCACTGGTCCATGATGACCTGCCCTGCTTTGACGATGCCGACATTCGGCGCGGCAAACCTTCGGTCCATCGGCAATATTCGGAATCGCTCGCGGTTTTGACAGGGGACAGCCTGATTGTACTCGCTTTCGAGATTCTCGCGCGTCAGTCGCATCTTGCGCCCGACCGCGTTGCCCAACTGATCATGATCCTGTCGCAACGCACAGGCATGCCGGGCGGCATCTGCGCCGGGCAGGGGTGGGAGAGCGAGGCCGATGTGGACCTATCCGCCTATCACCAAGCCAAAACCGGCGCGCTGTTCATTGCCGCGACGCAAATGGGTGCAGTGGCAGCAGGGCAAGAGGCGGAGCCTTGGTTTGAACTGGGTGCACGTATTGGCGAGGCGTTCCAGGTGGCCGATGACTTGCGCGACGCGCTTTATGACGCCCAAACGCTGGGTAAACCCGGCGGGCAGGATGATTTGCATGGTCGCCCGAACGCCGTCTCGCAACTCGGTATGCAAGGCGCGGTCAGTCGCCTCAAGGACATCCTGAGCGGCGCGATCTCCTCCATTCCTTCCTGCCCCGGAGAGGCGCAATTGGCCAAGCTGGTGCAGGCCTATGCCGAGAAGGTTACGCCGCCGATCCCGAGCCGTTTTAATGTCTGACGCCAGCGCCGACCTGCCCCTGTGGCGCGGCGGGTTCCTGAACCGGCTTGTTGCGCGCCCCGGCTTCCAAAGCTGGGCAGCGCGCTTTCCGCTGACCCGAGGCCGCGCGCGCGCCGATGGGCAAGTGCTGTTCGATCTGGTGCAAGGCTTTGTGCAAAGTCAGGCCCTGATGGCGCTGGTTGAACTGCAGATATTCGAACGCCTGCGCGGCGGCCCGCAAAAGCCCGAAGCGCTGGGACTTTCCACGGGGATTGCACCTGACCGGATGCAGATCCTGCTGCAATCGGGCGCGGCTCTTGGCCTGCTGAAGCGTCGCCGCGATGGCCGATTCGCACTCGCTCGCAAGGGCGCGGCGCTGCTCGGTGTTCCCGGCCTGCAAGCAATGATTCGCCATCACAAGGCGTTTTACCGTGATCTTGAGGATCCGGTGGCGTTGCTCAAAGGCCCTGAACACACGGAACTGTCGCATTTCTGGCCCTATGTCTTCGGCGCGGCGAGTGTCGAAGACCCGGAGGTCGCGCGCACTTACTCCGACCTGATGACCCAATCGCAATCACTGGTTGCTGCCGACACGCTGCGCCAAGTGGATTTTCGCAGAGTGTCACGCTTGCTTGACATAGGCGGCGGCACCGGCGCGTTCCTGCGCGCGGTTGGCGCGGCGGCGCCGAACCTTAAACTAAGCCTCTTTGATCTCGAACATGTGGTCGCCGACGCGCCCCAAGCCTTTGCGCAATCGGGGATGGAGGGTCGCGTGACAATCCACCCGGGCTCCTTCCGCGATGACCCGATTCCCACGGGCGCAGATGCTATTTCGCTGATCCGTGTGCTCTATGATCACGCGGATGAAACCGTCGAGGCTCTGCTGGCAAAGGTTTTCGACGCGCTTCCGCCCGGTGGGCGGCTGATTGTGTCCGAGCCGATGGGCGGCGGCGCGCGGCCTGAAATAAGCGGCGATGTCTATTTCGCCTTCTATACGATGGCGATGCAAACCGGACGTGCACGGTCGGCTGAGGAAATCGGCGCGCTCTGTAAGGCCGCTGGCTTTACAGAAATCAGCTCACCCAAACCCCTCCGCCCCTTCGTCACACGGGTTCTGACCGCGCGTAAACCCGAGCGAACAAAATAGTTGTCTAAAAAAATTGACAGATAATACTGTAAGTTTAGAATGACACTTAACCATACGAACGCAATCTGAGTCTCTGCCCACCTGAGCAAGGCCCTGAATTGCCCCGAAGGGAGAGAGACGTGGAAAGCTCTGCCGTTGTTTTGAACGGTCCGAAGGACCTTGAAGTTGGCGCGTTAAAGCTGACAGAGCCCGGCCCGGCGGACTTGGTCGTTGATATCACCCATTCCGGCATTTCCACCGGCACCGAAAAGCTGTTCTGGTCCGGCGAGATGCCCCCTTTTCCCGGCATGGGTTACCCGCTGGTGCCCGGCTATGAAGCCGCTGGCGAAGTGGTCGAGGCTGGGAACATGACCGGCTTCAAAGTGGGCGAGCGTGTGTTTGTGCCCGGTTCCAATTGTTATGACGGCGCGTTTGGCTTGTTCGGCGGCGCGGCCAGCCGGGTTGTGAGCGATAGCGAACGTGTCACCCGCATTGACCCCGCGCTAGGGGCCGAAGGCGCTCTGCTGGCGTTGGCCGCCACGGCGCGGCACGCAATGGCAGGTCTGAACAAGGCTGTGCCGGACCTGATCGTGGGGCATGGCGTGCTTGGCCGCCTTCTGGCGCGACTGACTATTGCCGCCGGTGCGCCTGCGCCAACGGTTTGGGAAATTGATCCGACCCGTCGTTTAGGCGCTGCGGGCTATGAGGTGATGGACCCTGATGAGGATCCGCGCCGCGATTACCGCTCTGTTTACGACGCCTCTGGCAATGGCGCGCTGCTCAATGACTTGATTGGGCGCATCGCCAAAGGTGGTGAGATTGTGCTGGCAGGCTTCTACTCCGCCCCGCTCAGCTTCGCCTTCCCGCCTGCCTTTATGAAAGAGGCGCGCCTGCGCATCGCCGCCGAGTGGGAGCGGGACGACCTGATCGCCACCCGCGCGCTTGTCGAAAGCGGAGCGCTTAGCCTTGACGGGCTGATCACGCATCGCAAGCCCGCTGCGGATGCCAAGACAGCTTACGCGCAAGCCTTCACTGACCCGGCTTGCCTGAAAATGATCCTCAATTGGGAGCACTGACGTGAAAGACGAAGTTCCAAACCTCAAGGATTTCGACCAACGCCTCCGCGATGAGGCGAACGAAGACCTTGCGGATGTGATCCCGGCGGAGGCCACCAAGAAGACGCAGATCATCGCGATCTACGGCAAGGGCGGCATCGGCAAATCCTTCACGCTCGCAAATCTCAGCCACATGATGGCGGAGCAAGGCAAGCGCGTGCTGCTGATCGGGTGTGACCCGAAATCTGATACGACCTCGCTGCTGTTCGGCGGCAAGGCCTGCCCGACGATCATCGAGACCTCGACCAAGAAGAAGCTTGCGGGCGAAGAGGTTGCCATTGGTGACGTTTGCTTCAAGC
>CAZPXE010000339.1:0-2403 GCA_964590545.1 uncultured Rhodobacterales bacterium
GCTTGCTTGCGGTGGCGGTGGTGGTGGCAGCCTTGCCCGTAGCAATGTGGCTCGATCTGCGCCAACATTCCGATTTCATGTTGCAGCGCCAGGCTGCCCAGTTGACCCAGGTGATTTCCACCGTGCGGTCCTATTATGCGACCCATGTGGTTGGCCGTATCGCATCGGCCTCAGGCGAAAAGATCACCCTGCGCCATGATTATGTGACCCATGAAGGCGCGGTGCCGATCCCCGCGACCTTGTCCATTGAGCTGGGCACTCAGATCTCGGCTATTGCGGGCGATATCACCTATCGGTTCGTGTCAGATTTGCCCTTTACCGACCGGGCTCCGCATCTGTTGGATTCGCTTGAGATCCAAGCCTTGGCGCAGTTTCGCGAAACCCGCGACGCCACGGACATAGTCTTTGAAGGCGCCGGGCAAGCCTTCGATCGCGAAATCGCTTGGGTCACACCAGTGGTGATGAACCGAGCCTGTGTGCAATGCCACAACACCCATCCCAAGAGCCCCAAACGCGATTGGCAGGTGGGCGATGTGCGCGGCTTGCAGGTGGTGCGGGTGTCGCAATCGATCTCGCCGAGCCTGACCTCATTTCGCTGGACCATCGCCTATTTCTGTTTCGCGGCTTTTGCCGTGGCGCTCTTTGCCGTGCAGCAGATCCGTCAGAACGCCGCCTTTGGACGGCTGAATGCGGCTTTGGCGGAAAAGAACGACACCCTGGTGGACGTCTCCAACAACGTCGCCCGCTACATCCCGCAGCAGGTTTTCAACCGGATCTTTCGCGGCGAGCAGGGCTCCGCGATCCAGGCCGAACGCAAGAAGCTCACGGTGTTTTTGTCGGATATCGTGAACTTCACCACCACGACCGAGCGCATGCAGCCCGAGGAAATCACGAGTCTTCTGAACGAATACTTCAATGAGATGGTGGCCATCGCCGACGCCCATGGCGCCACGATCGACAAGTTCATCGGCGATGGGGTGCTGGCTTTCTTTGGTGATCCCGAAAGCCAGGGCGAGGCGGAGGATGCAAAGGCCTGTTTGCGCATGGCGCTGGCAATGCAAAAGCGGATGACCGTGCTGCAGGAAGGCTGGCGCAGCCGCGGCATCGAAACCCCGTTTCAGGTGCGCATGGGGATCAATACAGGCTATTGTAATGTGGGCAATTTTGGCTCCGATGAGCGGGTCGATTACACGATCATCGGGGCCGAGGTGAACCTGGCAGCGCGGCTCGAACAGCTTAGCGATCCCGGGGGGATCGTGATCTCCTATAAGACCTATGCCTTGGTGGATGATTTCATCGAAGGCACGGCCATGGCCCCTGTGGCGGTCAAGGGCATCTTGTGGCCCGTCGTGCCCTACAAGGTGAATGTGGCTGCCGGAGCCATCGACCCCAACGCGACGATGTTGGTGGCGGCGCCGGGTCTTGAGGTGCGGCTAGAGCCGTCACAGATGGACCAGGCCGGACGCCTGCGCGCCGAGGCCATTTTGCGCGACACGCTCCGCAAGCTCCAATCGGGGATCAATGCAGGTCCAGAGAAGGGACGCGCACCCGGTGAAGATGCTTAGAGGCAGTCCCCATTCTTGCCAATGCAGAAAGAAGACAGCGAAACTGATTGGGCACGATTTGCGCTGCGATAAATGTCTTCCATGATGAAGGTTTTTCGACGCGGGCCATTGCGCGCGGGATCGGCTGGGATTGGCTTTGGCCCGCGTTGACAAACCTCTCAGGGAAGAAGCCGCGGGGTCTGGATGCGGTCTATGGGGAAAGAGCGTTTTCGGTTGGGGCTGTGCTTCTGACTGAAGCTCCGACCTTGGTTTTGGAGGCGTTGAGCCAGAAGGTCCGCGAGCGACTTTGGTCTTTGTCTGCCCAGGATATGAATGGTTGAGCGTTCCCTGCGCTGCTTTCGGCATCGGTTCGGTCAAGTGTGTTCGGCCGGTGTGGCTGGGCCAGCCGGTGTGCGGATGATGGTGTGAACCAGCTTTTGGTCATGCGGCCTGCCTCTGGGGTGGTGCGCGTGATCGCGGAACCTGTCCCCGCCGGAATGTCTCGATGATGCGCATGGGACCGCCACACTCTGGGCATGGCTCTCGCAATGTCAGCGGGACGATCTCGGTACTGGGCGTATCTTCTGGCGTGGCCTTTTGCGCGCCGAACAATCTACAGATCGTTGCGATGTTGGCTTTGCGCTGTGCGGAAGCCAGAAAGCCGTAGTGGCGGATGCGGTGGAAGCCATCGGGCAGGACGTGGAGCAAGTATCGGCGGATGAACTCATCTGTCGCAAGCCGCATGACCTTCATGCGATCTCCCCGCTTGATCCGATAGTCTTTCCAGCGGAACGCCACGGTGCCCGCATCGGCGCTGACGAGGCGGCTGTTCGAGATTGCGATCCGGTGAGTGTAGCGG
>CAZPXE010000339.1:2413-4214 GCA_964590545.1 uncultured Rhodobacterales bacterium
GAGATAGGCCAGCACTGCCTCGGGGCCGCCGAAGGGCGGTTTGGCGTAAACCACCCATTCGGTTTTGCAGAACGGGGCAAGCCAATCGGCGAATGCCTGCGCCTCTGCCAACCCGCCCATATCACTGAAGAAGGCCAATTTGCCCGCACGGTGCAGCGCAATCAGCCCGTCAATGAACAACCGTCGAAATAGCCGCGATAAAACCCGCACATGCAGAAAGAACCCTGGTTTGCATGCGATCCATTTGGCCCCGTCCGGGGACAGGCCACCACCGGGAACGATCATGTGGATGTGCGGATGGTGCGTCATGGCAGACCCCCAGGTATGCAGCACACTGGTCATGCCGACGCGTGCGCCCATGCGCTTGGGATCTGCGGCAATAGTCGCCACTGTCTCAGCCGATGCTTTGAACAGCAATCCATAGACCGCCTGTTTGTTCCAATAGGCGATGTGGGCGATCTCAGCTGGCAGCGTGAAGACCAGGTGGAAATACTCCACAGGTAGCAGGTCTTCGGCGCGGGCTGCCATCCAGTCGCGCGCCGCCGGTCCCTGGCACTTGGGGCAATGCCGGTTCTTGCAGCTGTTATACGCGATGTGCTGGTGATTGCATTTGGTGCAGGCCGCCACATGACCACCGAGCGCTTCGGTGCGGCAGGCTTCAATGGATGACATGACCCTGAGCTGTCCAAGGCTCAGGTGCCCAGCATTGGCCCGCCGGTAGGCAGCACCATGATCGCGGAAGATGTCAGCAACCTCCAGCGCGCGCCGTGGCACGCCGCACCCGTCAGGTCACATCCTGGATATGCTCGAATGGGCTGGCGACCTTGCCCAGCGTCTTGGTCGCCACATGGGTGTATCGCGCAGTCGTGGTCAGCTTGGCGTGGCCGAGGAGAACCTGGATCACGCGCACATCCGTATCTGCCTCCAGAAGATGCGTGGCAAAGCTGTGCCGTAGTGAATGCAGAGTTGCGGGCTTCTTGATCCCTGCCATGGCCTTGGCGGAGTTGAAGGCACGGTTCAGAGACCGCGGCGACAAGGGTTCGACCCGGCTTTGACCTGGAAACAGCCAACCCTGTGGGCGCGCCTCGCGCCAATAGTCGCGAAGGAGCTCCAGCAAAGACGGAGACAGCATCACGTCGCGATCCTTGCCACCCTTGCCCCGCTCGACATGGATCAGCATGCGGTCGCTATCGATATCCCGCACCTTGAGATTTGTGACCTCGGATGCCCGCAAGCCTGCGCCATATCCAATGCCAAGTGCCGCCCTGTACTTGAGACCCGGCCCAGGAGCCGCAGACAACACCGCCGAGACTTCCTCAAAGCTGAGCACGATCGGCAACTTCCGCGGCTCCGTGCGGAACTGCATGTACTTCTTCATATCTTCCCGATTGCAGGTCATGCCGAAGAAGAACCGCAGTGCTGTGATCCGAGCATTGTACACCGAAGGTGTGACCTCGGTGTCTGTCATGTGAAGCTGATAGACGCGCAGCTCATCTGGTGTCGCAGTATCCGGTGAACGCCCAAGAAAGGCCGCGAAATCCCTCAGTGCCCGGATGTGCGCCTTCTGCGACTTCTCCGACATCCCGCGAATGCGCATGTCCTCGATCATCCGCGCACGCAGCGGGCTTATCTTCTCCTGTTTCATGGAAACCTCCTGTCCGATTGAGAAACCTCAATCGTCAGGCACGTCCGCAACATCGCAAAATACGACTACATCTTGTTCGGCTCGTTACCTTAGCAACAAGCGACATTGCCGCGAGAGCGGCTTAGTCCATGAGCCCGAAGTTCCTGATGCTGCACC
>CAZPXE010000340.1:0-4213 GCA_964590545.1 uncultured Rhodobacterales bacterium
CCGACTCCAGAAATACGATTCTGCTCTTGTCCAAATCTGTGCTGTGGATAACTTGGGCGTTATTGAAACCACGAAAACAAGTGGTTCGAGCAGGTACGAAAACGGACGGGGCAAAAGACCCCGCCAGATGAGGCAGGTGCGCCATGGGCGCTTTGGAGACGGGATCCGCGCAGGCGGATTTCTTCATTTGTGATATCCTGGATGCAATTCCCAAGGATGACCTTGGGTCTATGGAGCATCCTATCTTCTCGCTTTCCACCCGGCCAGACCGGCGCGTGCTGCGCTATGATCATGGCAAAACGGCTGTGGAGATCACCCCGAGTGTCAAAGGACTGGCCACCATCCATGACAAGGATGTGCTGATCTATTGTATCTCGCAGCTTGTGGGCGCGCTCAATGCGGGGCGGGATGTGAGCCGGACTGTGGTCTTGAAATCCTACGATCTCTTGGTGGCCACGGGACGCGAGACGTCGGGCAATGGTTATAAGCGGTTGCGTGAGGCGTTTGAGCGTCTCGCAGGCACGCGGATCACCACCAATATCGCGACGGGCGGCCTTGAGACGACGCGTGGCTTTGGTCTGATCGATGGCTGGGAGATCGTGCGGCGCACCCATTCGGGGCGGATGATCAGCGTGCAGGTAACGCTCTCTGATTGGCTGTTCCGGGCGGTGATGGATCGCTCTGTCCTGACCCTCTCGCGGCGGTATTTCAAGCTGCGCAAGCCGCTGGAACGGCGCGTGTATGAGCTGTGCCGGAAGCATTGCGGGGCGCAGCGGAGTTGGCGGATTGGGTTGGAGACGCTGCTGAAGAAGTCGGGCTCTGCCTCCCCCCGGCGGGTGTTTCGCAAGATGATCCGGGACATGGTGGTGGCAGATCATCTGCCCGATTACACCCTGCGCTTTGATGATGCGAAGGACATGCTGCTGGTGGCCCCCCGCGCACCTGAGGTGATTGATGAGGCCCCTACCCTCTCAGAGGCGGACTACGCCGCCGCGAGGCGCGCTGCACCGGGTTATGATGTCTATGCGCTTGAGGCTGACTGGTGCGCCTTCTGGGTCCGCTCTGGGCGGCCTAAGCTGCGTGCGCCGGGTCGGGCCTTTGTGGCCTTTTGCGCCAAGAAGGCGGCGGCGGAGCCTTTGCGGTGAGGCGTCTGGGGTTTTGTGCGGTGGCCGTGAAGTGGTCTTGTTTCGGCCCTGTTATGGGGGTGGTCTTTTGAGTATTTTTAAGAGAGTCGAAAGGGCGTGGGGGTGCATAAGATGTGGGTTTCGCGCGCGAAACGATCTGGTAGGTTAGGTCTATGGCAGTCACACGACGCAGTTTTATGGCAGGTGGCGCCTCCCTTGTGGGGAGTGCGCGTTATGCTGGTGCGGGTTCTGCGCCGCCGGATTGGATCGCGCATGTCCCATCCGCGCTGACGCTGACCTTCGTTTGTGGTGGCGCGCCCGCCCGTGACGGGGCTATTTCCCCGGCACGTAGGATGGCAGGCTTGGCAGGACCTCGACCATCAACCGTTGGATCCGCGCATCCGCAGCTTCGGGCGTCTCACCGGGCAGGATAGGCGTTGTGAAGCGCACGATCCCCCCATCCTGACGACCAATCATCAAGCTGTCATAGATGGTCACGATCTTGGCGAGGAAGTCATTGGTCATCCTACGGCCGCGCTGCTCGAACCAGTAATAGACCAGCTGTTGAGAGAGACCCTTTTGGATGATGGCCCGATTGACCTCAAATGGTGCCCAGTCTGTCTGTGCCTCGAGATTGACGCTGAAAGGCTTCAGATCGAACATTTCCCAGCCGCCTACGGGCAGGCAGATTTCAGGACTGTGGATCCCCGACCCTTCGGTTTGCTTGTGATAAAACGCCGAGAAGAACCCGACCCGCGCCTCTTCCTGCGCATGGGAGAAGCTGGCATTCACATAGTCATCTGCGCCCAGCACGGTCTCTACCGCTGTCTCTAGCTGATCGGTAGAGCCGCGCCACTCGCCGAGATTCACAGGGTAATAGGCGAAGGGTTCGCGCACGATCCGCGTCGCTTCAGGTTGCGGATAGGCCAACCAGACCACCGACACGGCGACCGTGACTGCGGTCGCTGCCGTCAGAACCTTGTTGTAAGGGATCGTCCAAACCCGCGCTATTTGTGGGCCCAGCCCGTCAAAGTCGATATCCAACGTATCGCGCAGGGGCTGTGGGTTGCGCTGCAGGCGCTGCATCAAAACAGCCAGCAGGAATAACAGCCCAACACAGGCGCCAAAGATCACCCAGCCCTCAAAGTAATGCAGGAACCCCTCTGCATGTCCGATCCCGTAACTGTCTACCAGAACCCCGATCATACCGATCCGGAAGGCATTCATGAAGACGGTGATCGGTGCCGCAGCCAGCAGGAGCACGATCTTATGCCAGACCGGGCCTTTATAGAGGATGCAGAACACATAGGAAAAGCTGAGGATGGGGAAGAGATAGCGCAGCCCCGAACAGGCCTCTGCCACCTGTAATTTATAGACGCCAAGATCAATGATATTGCCTTCAAGGAAGACGGGAACTCCGGCGGCCCGCACGAACCAGACGCCAAGCTCTGACGAGACCAGTTGCAGGTAGATCGTCAGTTGCCAATAAAGAAATTGGGGCAGGGGCAGCATATAAACCAGGTGCAAAACCCCGGTCCAGAAGACGATACCGCGGCGAAACCCGAAGCACAGCAGGATCATCCCGCCCACCCAAAGGATGAACGCATAGGTGACGATATCGGGAATGCGCACCAGATTGCCCATGATGGCAATGGCCAGCGCGATCAGGGTAATATACAGCCCCGGCCTGCGGTCCATAATCGGCCCGTCCACGGGGGGCACTTTGCGCATATCGCGCAGAAAGAGATATCCCGACAGGATCGGGATGAGCGGCCCATGGGAATATTCGGGCGTCAGCCAAGCGTCACCCAAAGACACAAATCCGAACCAGAAAATAGGGAGACTGGCCGCACAGCATAACAGGAACCACAAAGCGCCATAATTGTTATGGCTCAAAATGGACGAAAGGTCTGACGGCTTTGGGACGGCGCTGCTAGAGGACATTATAAAGCCCGAATTTACACATCACATATTCTGCTGACAAAACTCTCTTACCGGAAAGGGACATTTGGTTCAAACCACAGGTTCCTACAAGAGATCACGTTCTATCGAGTGTTGCGTGATAAACGCCATTTTTGTGGAATTTATGGCGGAGATGCGGCCACCAGACGGATTTAAAAATTCTGTGCAGATCCTCACATCGACCGGTTTGGCGCCATGGCATTCCGAGAGCAACAGCAATCAAAGGAATGATCCCATGGCGACCCTCGACAGAACCATCACCGACATGACCTACACACCAATCGTTGATATCGATTGGCCCATTCTCTGCCTCAACCAGAATATCTATGGCACCAACTGGAATGATGTGCGCACCGGCGCCTGCGGCAATGATCAGATCTGGGGCTATGGCGGCAATGATACTCTATCGGGCCGGGGCGGCGATGACACAGTCTGGGGCGGGTCTGGCAATGATCGGATCAATGGGGATGAGGGCGATGACCGCCTGTATGGCCAGTCCGGAAATGACACGATAAACGGCGGTGATGGGGATGATTACGCCTCAGGCGGCTCGGGCAATGATGTCCTGAATATGGGGGCAGGGGACGACGTGGCCTCTGGCGGCACTGGCAATGATTATCTCTATGATTATCAGGGCGGGGTGAACACGCAATATGGCGGCGGCGGCGATGACCTCCTGTATATCTATGATGATCGGGCCGCAGGCCATTATTCCATGGATAGCAACCGGCAATATGGCGGCTCGGGCGACGACAAGTTCATCATGAGCGGCGGGTCAATCAACGCCTTTGGCGGCTCTGGCGATGATGAGTTCTGGTTCTATTCTTCCGACAGCACATGGCATTATGTCGAAGGGCAGAGCGGCACGGACGATTACAATATCGGCTCCGTCAATGACAGCCTCTTTGTGCAGATCAAGGGCTTCGAGGATGGTGAGACCATGACCTTCCACGATGGATTTGGGCCCGGCGTCACGGATCTCGACAGCAACAATAACGGCGTGCTGGACGGCGGCGATACTTACGTCACCCAGTATACCGGCTCAACCGCGATCCAGAATGGTGATCTTTACGTGCTGATCTGGGAAGAGGGTTATCTCGACGCGGATGCATTCAGCATCGCTTGAT
>CAZPXE010000341.1:0-4210 GCA_964590545.1 uncultured Rhodobacterales bacterium
TAAAAAGGCCTCGGCGATGTGCTGAGGCCTTTTGTTCTTCCGCCAAGCTCTTGCTTGCACCTTCCGCGCATTCGCGTCCAAATAAGCTATGCTGACTTTCGCGATAGGCGTCTTTTTCCTGATCATCACCCCCGGCCCCGGCGTGCTGTCTGCCGCTGGCGTGGGCGCGGCGTATGGGTTCCGCGCCGGGCTGCGCTATGTGGCGGGGCTATGTGTGGGGCAGCTTATCGTGATCGCGATGGTGGTCAGCGGCCTCGCTGCTTTGGTGCTGGCCGCGCCGCTGATCCGTACGATCTTGCTCGTGCTCTCAACCGCTTACCTGCTCTACCTTGCCGCCCGCGTCGCTTTGGCGGGCACCCAAATCTCCTTCCTGCCCGCACAATCCGAACCCGGCTTCCTCGCGGGGCTGCTGCTGCAACCGATCAACCCCAAGGCATATGTGGTCAACACCGCGCTTTTCACCGGCTTCCCAATTTTCCCCGACGCCCTCTGGGCTGAGTTCGCGTGGAAACTACTCGTGCTCAACCTGATCTGGGTGCCGATCCACCTTGGCTGGGTCTGGTTCGGAGGCGCGATGCGGCGGCTCGACCTGCCGCACCATATTCAACGCCGCATCAATGTCGCGATGGCCCTGTCGATGCTGGCCGCAGTCGCACTGGCGCTAGTTTCCGCAGTATAATCCCGCGGTAACGCCTTGTTTGTGCGATATATTTCACCTTACTAGCAAAAAAATGCTGCACATGCAAAATCTGTGGCTATTTACGCTTGAAACCGCCTCGCTGCTCGATATTTCAGGGCCATGGCAAAGCAACGAAAGACACCGCAAACTTGGATAAACGCCGGGCTCAAAGCTCTGCCCCGGCACGGCGTGGACGGTATCCGCGCGGAAACGCTTGCCCGTGCACTCGATACGACCAAGGGCAGTTTCTATTGGCACTTCAAAGATGTGCCTGCCTATCACAAAGCGCTCCTCGCCCATTGGATTGAGGGGGCGACGGCGCGCTTCATCGCCGCGCTCGACAAAGAAGAGGCCGCCAATCAACGCCTGCGCGCCCTGTCCTCCTTCCGCCCAACGCCCGTCGATCAAGCAATCCGCGCTTGGGCCAACCACGACAAACAGGCGCGCAAGGCGGTTGCAGAACTGGATGCCGCGATGCTGTCCGCAATCTCGGCCTGCCTTGGGGAACTCAATGCAACGCATCCTGATTTCCCCGGCCTGATCCTTGCGTCGATCCTGCATGCGCCGAAGGATAGCAACCAGACCGAAACGCTGGTCGACCTGCTGTTGATGCTGAAGTAGCGTCAACGCCTTCTATTCGCAGCACCCCGGCCACGCAATCAAGCCGAAGGCACCGTGGCTAGCGCCAGACCGACCCAGCCACGGCTCCGCACCGCCTCTCAAACGCGCCGCAAAAACGTCTCCACAAACCGCGCCCTCGCCTCCGGCAAAGGTCGGTTCCCCAGCATCGGCGCCAAATGCTCGCGCAGGAAAAATCCTGTTGTTTCAAGCGCCTGCACAACCTCTCGGTCCGGCGCTTCGCCTTGGCGCAGCATCACCGGCGGCAGCGGCAACAGCCGATCTGCCCACTCGCCCGCGCCTTCTTTCGACACCGCGCGCCCGGTCTTGGGCGAGACATAGACCAACCCCTCGGTCGCCCCCGTCACTGCACAGGCGCTCAGGTCCAGCCCGAAACCAAGGTCTTCGAGCAACCCCAATTCCCAGCGCAGATAGGCCAGCGGCCAAATCTCAGCCTCGCCGAGCAGGTCCAAAACCCCCATCGTACGCCGGTAAATCGCCGTCTGCGGCTCTCGCTCAGGCAGCGCAAAGGTCAAAAGCCCGGTCACCGCATTCAGCCCCGACAACGCCAGACGGTCCGACAGCGCGCCCCCGGCCCGCGACCGGATCGGTTCCACCTGATACGCGCCCAAATGCTCTTCCAAACGGGCGCGCCATGCCACGTCCACCTGTGTTCCGGGTTGCAAAACAGGGGTCATCTTGCGCGATGCACCACCGCGCACAACACCCGCATGACGGCCATGGGTCTCGGTGAACACGTCCACAATCGCGTTCGCCTCCCCATGCCGCCGCACAGCCAGCACGATCCCCTGATCTCTCCACTCCATAGGCGCTGAGTATCGGAGGCCACTCCAAGACTGTCCATGAAATCTTGGCACAATTTGACCTAAATTGACTGGATTGCCGCACCGCACGGCACCCTTGCAAACCCGCCCATCTATGTCATTCAGAGCGCACCCAAATTCAAAAGGCCCCCCATGATCCTTGGCATCGGTACCGACCTTGCAAATATCGACCGGATTCAAGGCACGCTTGACCGGTTTGGCGACCGCTTCCGCAACCGTGTGTTTACCAAAACCGAACAGGCCAAAGCCGAACGGCGCAAGGATGTTGCAGGCACCTATGCCAAGCGCTGGGCCGCGAAAGAGGCGTGTTCCAAGGCCCTTGGCACCGGGTTGCGCATGGGCATTTCGTGGAAGGATATGGCCGTCAGCAACCTGCGCACGGGCCAACCTGTCATGGCTGTCACCGGCTGGGCCAAAGAGCGGCTGGATGAGATGACGCCCGAGGGCCATGAGGCCATCATCCACGTCACCCTGACCGACGATCACCCTTGGGCCTCTGCCTTCGTTGTGATCGAGGCCCGCCCGCTTGATCAGGAGTTGCGCTTGACACCTCCCGGCAAGGCTCTCATGTAGCGCAGATGTTAGTGAGGTAGGTCTGATGGCGGAAAAAGCAGAAAAGAAAAGCGGTGGTTTCGTAGAAGGCGTGAAAACGGTCGTCTACGCGCTGCTGATCGCCGGGGTGTTCCGGACGCTGTTCTTTCAGCCGTTCTGGATTCCGTCAGGCTCGATGAAGGAAACGCTGCTGATCGGCGATTTCCTCTTTGTGAACAAAATGGCCTATGGCTATTCCTACGCCTCATGCCCTTCGATCATCATTCCGCGCTTTGGTGTGAACATCGACGCCGAGGACCTTTGCGGCTGGGCAGATGGCGATAATTCACGCCTGCTCGGCGGTGATCCGGAGCGCGGCGATGTGGTGGTCTTCCGCCACCCTGTCTCGGGTCGCGACTATATCAAACGCCTGATTGGTCTGCCCGGTGATACGGTGCGCATGGTGGATGGCCAGATCATCTTGAACGGAGAGCCGGTTCCGCAGGAAAACGACGGCGAGTACCGCGAGATCAAGGCCTATCAAGGCTCGCAGGGCCAAACGCCACAATGCGAAAACCGTCCCGTCGGTCTGGGCGGTGTCTGTACCAAGACGCGTAAAACCGAAACGCTGCCCAATGGTAAAAGCTACGCGGTGCTGAACATCGCCAATGCCCCAGCCGATAACACGCCGCTGTTCACGGTCCCGGAAGGCGAGTATTTCTTCGTAGGTGACAACCGCGACAACTCCCTCGACAGCCGCTTCTCCCGCTCCGCGCGCGGGGTGGGTTTCGTGCCGTATGAGAACCTGATTGGCCGCGCCGATCGGATTATGTTCTCATCTGCGGGGCGTTCCATGCTATTCTTCTGGACATGGCGCAGCGACCGGTACCTGAAAGGGATCAATTGAAACTCTCCAAAGAGTTGACGGCCTTCGCGGGCCGCATCGGGCATGACTTCGCACGCCCGGCTCTGTTGGTTGAGGCCGTGACCCACGCCTCCGTCTCCACCCCCAACAAGTCCGACAATCAACGGCTTGAGTTTCTGGGCGACCGGGTCCTTGGCCTTGTGATGTCCGAAGCGCTGCTCGCCGAAGACACCACCGCCACCGAAGGCCAGCTTGCCCCCCGCTTCAACGCGCTGGTGCGCAAGGAAACCTGCGCCGATGTCGCGCAGCAAATCGGGCTGGGCGATGTGCTCCGACTGGGCCGGTCCGAAATGCTCTCGGGCGGGCGGCGCAAACACGCGCTGCTGGGCGACGGGATGGAGGCAGTGATCGCCGCTGTCTATATGGATGCGGGTTTTGAGACCGCCCGCGCCATGATCCTCCGCCTCTGGGGCGATCGCATCGCCGGCGTCAAAGCCGACGCGCGCGACGCCAAAACCACGCTGCAGGAATGGGCCCAAGCGCGTGGCCTGCCACCCCCCGACTACGCCGAAACCGGGCGCAGCGGCCCCGACCACGCCCCGGTTTTTGAAATTACCGCCACCCTCACCTCCGGCGAAGCCGCCTCCGCCCAAGCCGGATCCAAACGCCAAG
>CAZPXE010000342.1:0-4209 GCA_964590545.1 uncultured Rhodobacterales bacterium
GCGCAATGCATCACACCTGCGACGTCGCCATCTGTGATCAGGCGGATCGACGCACCGGTTGAGCGGATCTCCGAGACGATCTGATCATGGCGCGGACGCTCCAGCACACAAACAGTGATGTCTTTCGGCAAACAGCCCTTGGCAGAGGCCAGCGCGCTGATCCGGGTCGCCACAGGCATATCCATCGACACGATATCTTCGGGGTAGCCCGGCCCAATCGCCAGTTTTTCCATATAAACGTCCGGGGCGTGCAGCATTGAGCCACGCGGGCCCATCGCAATCACCGTCAATGCGTTCGGCATGTCCTTGGCGGTCAGCGTGGTGCCTTCCAGCGGGTCCAGCGCGATATCCACGCCCGGCCCGTTCCCGGTGCCAACTTCCTCACCAATATACAGCATCGGCGCTTCGTCCCGCTCACCCTCGCCGATCACCACAACACCCTTGATATCGAGCTGGTTGAGCTGCTCACGCATCGCGTTCACAGCGGCTTGGTCAGCGGCTTTCTCATCTCCGCGCCCAATCAGCGATGCCGATGCTATCGCGGCCTGTTCGGCCACACGGGCAAGGCCAAGGGATAGCATACGGTCGTTAAAATCTGTGTTCGTGCTCATGGGGTGTCTATCTTTCGTATCGGTCTGAAATGTCAGGGGAAAAGGGGCTACAGATTCTCGATCCGCAGCACCACCGGCGCGTCAGAGACGACGCCTGTGCCATCCATCGCGCAAAGCGCTTCGTCCAGCGCGGCGCGGGTGCATTTATGGGTGACGATGATCACAGTGGCGACATCGCCGGTATGGCCGCGCTGGCGCATCCGGTCGATGGACACACCCGCCTCGCCCAGAACCGCCGCCACTTTGGCCAGCGCGCCCGGCTTATCGGTCAATGTCATGCGCAGATAGTAGGGGGCAGGCAGCACGGACCGCGCAGCGGGCGCTGCTTGCAGCGTGGCGGCAGGCTGGCCAAAGACCGGCAGGCGCGTGCCGCGCGCAATGTCGCAAATATCGCCCATCACGGCTGAAGCGGTCGGCCCTTCACCTGCGCCGGGGCCGCGCAGCACGATTTGCTCGACCGCGTGTCCTTCGATCACCACCATATTGGTCCCGCCATTCAACACGCCCAGCGCAGAGGTCGCGGGCACAAGGCAGGGCATCATCCGCTGTTCCAGCCCGCGTCCGGTTTTCTGCGCGACGCCCAGCAGTTTGATGCGGTACCCCATGTCCGAGGCATGACCGATATCGTCGAGCGTCACACGCTGAATGCCCTCAATCTCGATGCCCTGAAAATCCACCTTGGTCCCGAAGGCAATGGAGGACAGGATCGCCAGTTTATGCGCCGCATCAATCCCGCCCACGTCCAAATTTGGGTCCGCTTCCAGATAGCCCAGCTCAGCGCATTCATCGAACAGGATGTTATAGCCCTGCTGCGTCTCTTCCATCCGGGTCAGGATGTAATTGCAGGTGCCGTTCATCACGCCCATCACGCGGGTGATCTCGTTGCCCGCAAGACCTTCGGTCAGTGCCTTGATCACCGGGATGCCGCCTGCAACAGCCGCTTCATAGCGCAGGCTGAGCCCCGCCGCCTCGGCCTGTTCCGCGAGCGCCTGACCATGTACGGCCAGCATCGCCTTGTTCGCTGTTACAACATGCTTGCCCGCCGCCAACGCCGCTTCGGTGGCGTCCTTGGCAGGGCCATCCTCGCCGCCCATCAATTCGACAAACACGTCCACATCATCACGTGTCGCGAGGGCGACGGGATCATCTTCCCACGCATAGCTGTCCAGCGGCACGCCCCGGTCCTTGCCCTTGCTGCGGGCGGACACGGCGCTGATTTCAAGCCGTTTGCCGGTGCGCGCTTCAAGCAGCGCCGCGTGCTGGCGGATGATCTTGACGACACCCACACCAACCGTGCCCAGACCCGCAATTCCAAGGCGCAGCGTGTCAGTCATAGGCGGGTCTCCTTCAGGGGCCAAACGGCGAAGTATATCTCGCGCGGCCATACCGTTTAAGCGCGCCGCGTGCAACGCGACAATTCAGGTGGGTTAGCTGCCAGTGACCCCGGCCTGCATTCTGGCTCGGGTTTGATTATCTATTATGCGACCCTTGAGCCGATTGGCCCGCGCACGCAGCGCGCTGATGCGCGCCTCTAACGCCGCTTGCGTGTCCGCTGCACGGGTTTGCGCCTCAGGAATCCCCGCCGTCAGCCCCTCCAAAGGCACCAGCTTTGGATAGTCTGCATCCTTGGCCGATTGCGGAATGGTGCTGTCGAGCGCCGGCAATTGCGTGCACGCAGCGACCAGACATAAGACAGAACAAGCGAGGGAAAGACGTAACATGGCCGCAGATGTGCCACGTGCTGCCCATACGCGCAAGTTGGGCAAAAGCGCGGCTTGGGGGTTCCCATCTGAACATATGTTCAGTTAAGTTGACCTTATGGCACGTACAGCAGGTTCGCATTCAGACGTTACCGGTCCCCGCATCGAGAAGGCGGCGGCCAGTCTGATCGCACGGCATGGGTTCGCGGCAGTTTCCATGCGCAAGATTGCCGCCGAAGTTGGTGTGCAGGCGGGCGCGCTCTACAACTACACGCCTGACAAGCAGTCACTTCTGGCGCGCCTTATGGAATGCCACATGGAAGATCTGATCGCCGCCTATAACGAGCCAGAGGGCGCATCGCCTTTGGAAAGGCTCGAATATCTGGTGCGCTTCCAAATCGACCAGAACCGCGAGCGCGCCGATCAGGTCTTCATCGCCTATATGGAACTGCGAAATCTGACACCAGAGAACTTTGCCCAAATCGAAGACCTGCGCCGCGCCTATGAATCCAAGCTTGAAGCGATCCTGCGCGACGGGATTGAGCAAGGCGTGTTCGCCGTCAAAGACGCCAAAATCGCCACCCGCGCCTTGATCGCGATGCTGAACGGGCTGAACACCTGGTTCCGGGATGCTGGCCCTCTATCATTGGACGAGGTGCAGGACATCTATTGGGATATGGCCCTAAAGACAGTTGCCGCATAGCCAGCCCGCCTAGGGCTTGACCCCGGGGCCTCGATCCTCAACGCGCGCGATTTACAAAAACGAGATTGCGGATCAAGACCGGGATTTGACCGCGATTTAACCGGGACTTGTTCTATTGGGACGTCCACCATGCCCCCGGCTTGACCCGTTTCGGAACCTTGGCCAGTCGCAGCGCAAGTTTGCGGAGCGGCGACAGCGCCAGCCGAAGCCACAGCCGATTGCGCCGCTTGGTGAAATCCCGGTTGAACGGGCAGACCCGCAGGCAAATCGCGCAATCACTGGCCAGCTTGGCCCAGAACCCAAAACACGCCTCCGCGTCCGAGGTCCATTTGCGCACCCCCTTGATCGCACTGACATTCTTACCGCCCACCTCAGGCGGCCCGAAGGGCAGGGCATTCACGGGGCAGGCCTCGGCGCAGCGGGTGCAGATATCGCAAAACGCTTGAACGCCCCGCTTGCGAGGTGGGTCGATGGCCAGCGGCAGGTTGGTGAAAATCTTCGAAAACCGCAGGCGTGGGCCAAATTCCGGCGTGATGACCATCTGGTTACGCGCATACTCGCCGAGCCCCGCCTTGATCGCATAGGGAATGACCAACGCAGTGTCATTCATCGACGGCACCGCCTCATAGCCAAGGTTCCGGATATAGGCCGCGACCTGCATCACAATCGCCGCCTCATGGCTGTATTCCCGCCCCGTCGCCGCACCCGCCAGCGCCGAGGGGTAGGTATCGACCAGCCCTTGATCCATCTGATGCCCCAGAACAATCACATGGGTCAGCCCGGTGGGCAGATCATGGGGCGCGTCCGACATATCGCGCACATCAACGCGCGCAGAGTATAGCCAGCGCTCATCAAAATCGGTGATCCCGCACAGATCCGCCCCAAAGAACTTGGCGACCTTCTTGATCTCGCGTGCCATCTCTGCGGGGTCCTCGACCGCGACC
Source organism: uncultured Rhodobacterales bacterium (assembly GCA_964590545.1). Taxonomy (GTDB): domain Bacteria; phylum Pseudomonadota; class Alphaproteobacteria; order Rhodobacterales; family Rhodobacteraceae; genus Aliishimia. The sequence continues at coordinate 3,959 of CAZPXE010000342.1, forward strand.
TGATCGTCTGCCACCGGCGTGTCCGCCGAAATCGGCGCCTGAAACCCCTCGCGCCGCCCATCTCCCGCATGCCGGTCGGTCATAATGTCGGAAATCAACCAAGACGCATTGCGCAGCGCGAAATCCTTCTGGGTAAACCCATCGCCGCGTCGCGGGATCGCCTCCATCCGGTAGGACGCAAAGAACGCATCGGTCCGCTTGCTCCGCACCCGCTCATCCCAAAACGCGCGGCTGAACACATCGTTGCGCTG
>CAZPXE010000343.1:0-4204 GCA_964590545.1 uncultured Rhodobacterales bacterium
GGGGCGGCTTCAACCCCGGCCAAAACGTCTGCCGTGGTATCTTCCTCTTCCGGGGCTTCGACGGCTTCTATGCCAGCAAGCACATCTGCCGTGGCATCGGTGTCCGGAGCGTCCTCTTGCACCGCTTCGATCCCGGCAAGCACATCCGCGGTATTGTCGTCCGGTTCAACCACCTCGGCGCGGTCAATCGCAGCCAGAACGTCACCAGCTTCGTCAACCTCTTCAGCGTCAGGTGCGCCTTCGATGGCAGACAAAACATCGTCTGTCAGATCCACCTCATCTGCGTGCTCAACATGGTCGATGCCTGCAAGCACATCAGCGGTTGCGTCTGCCTCTTCAACGTCCGGGGCCGCCTCGATCCCGGCGAGGACGTCATCCGTCGTGTCGACCGCCTCGTCAGCCTCTACCTGCTCAATCCCGGCAAGCACATCAGCGGCTTCGTCCACCTCGGGCGTATCTTCCACCGCCTCGATCCCAGCAAGAACATCGGCGGTGACATCAACTTCGTCTGCCTCTTCGATGTGCTGTACACTGGCAAGAGCGTCCGCGGCTTCGTCAGTTTCCTCAACAACGGGTGCCGCTTCGATACCTGCAAGAACATCAGCCGTCGTGTCGACCTCTTCAACAGCCTCCACATGCTCGATACCCGCAAGCACATCTGAGGTATCATCTACCTCGGGCACATCCTCGACAGCCTCGATACCTGCCAAAACATCGGCGGCTTCGTCCGTCTCCTCGACCTCCGGGGCGGCCTCGATCCCGGCCAGAACCGCGTCGGTTGTGTCTTCGTCTTCTTGAGCCTCCACATGCTCGATTCCTGCGAGCACATCGGCAGCTTCATCCGTTTCCGGCGCCTCCTCAACGCGTTCGATCGAGGACAAGGTATCAGAGATCGAAGTGTCTTCTGGCGCATCTTCTGGCGCCGCCTGCGCCAAGGCGGCGAGTGTGTCTGCCGTGTTGTCTGCGTCCTCGACCTCATCCGGTGCATTGGCTTTCAACGCATCCAGTGTCGCATCCGCACTGGCCGCCGCCCCGCCTGCCCCGGACAAGGCCTGGAGCAATTCCGGCTCACCCAGCAGCTTTTCGATCAACTCTTCGGCCCCGGCCTTGCCGTCCATATAGGCCATAAGGTCATTGAGCTGACGACGCGCCTCAAGCAAGGGGCGCAGGGTATCGACCTTTTCGGCAATCGCCTCGGGCGAGAAGTCGGACATCTTCTGGAACGTCAGATCGACCGCCAGATTGCCCTCGCCCGTCAGCGTATTCGGAACCGTGAACTGCGCCTTGGGGGCCATCGCCTTCATACGGTCGTCGAAATTGTCGACGTCGATTTCCAGAAACTCGCGCTGGCTGACCGGGGGTTGCTCGGCCTTGCCGGAGAGGTCCGACATCACGCCCATCACGAAGGGCAGTTGCACCTTCTTCTCAGCACCGTACAGCTCCACATCGTATTCGATCTGAACACGCGGCGCCCGGTTTTTCGCGATGAATTTCTGGCTGGAACTCACCCGTTGCCTCCCTCTCGGGCTTCCCGCAACTCGTCCCGAAGCGCGCGCAATTCTTCGCGCAATTCCAGCACATGGGCGTCGACGATATCGGTTTCCGACTTCACCAGCGCTTTGAGCTTTTCAATCTCCGCTTCGGTCTCTTCCTCCACCGCGGATTGCATGGTGTTGACCAGCAGACCGATGAACAGGTTAAGGACCGAGAACGCCGTGACCACGATAAAGGGCACGAAGAACGCCCAAGCTGACGGGTATTCGATCATGACAGGTCGCACGATGCCCATCGACCAGCTTTCCAGCGTCATGATCTGGAATAGTGAGTACAGCGAGCGGCCCAGCGTGCCGAACCATTCGTCAAACGTATCGCCATACATAATCGTTGCCATGACCCCGAAGATGTAAAACACGATGGAAATCATCACGATCACCGCGCCCATTCCGGGCAGCGCATCCAGAAGCGCCTGAACCACCGAGCGCATCTGAGGGATCACCGAGAGCAAACGCATTGCCCTGATCACGCGCAGCCCGCGCAGCGCAGACAGGCTTGCGGTTTGCGGCAGAAGGCCGACGCCCACAACGAAGAGATCAAAAATGTTCCAACTGTCGCGGAAGAATTTCAGCCCATAGGCGTAGAGTTTGAGTAGCAGCTCGACGATGAAAATCGCCAGAACCGTCTTGTCGATGACGTTCAGAAGGCCTCCGAAATTGGCCTGGGCCGCATCCGACGTGCCAATGCCCAGCGTAATCGCGTTGAACACGATGATGGCCATGATCGTGTTGGTCACCTTGGGCAATTCAAGGAACGCGCGCAGCTTGGCGCGGAAATCGCTCGGCGCGGCGGGATCGGTGGGATCAGTGGGATCGGTGGAGGCTTGATCGGTCATTTCGGGCCTACTTTAGCTTCTTTTCGATTTTCTTGAATGCGTCGGACAGCTTGCGCATCGCCTTGGTCGCGTCCTTGGCGGTGGCTTTCTTCTTGTCATGCTGACCTTTGAACTTCGACGCGCGCTGCGCGATCACCTTGGCATCCGCTTCGCCTTTGGCGACCATAGCGACAACATCGGAAATGTCGTTGCCCAGCTCTTTGATATCCGCGTTCAGTTTCAAAAGGCCCGACTTGACCGTGCCATTGGCCAGAGTTTTGCCGAAGCTCTGCAACTCCGGGTCTGACTTTTTGTCCTTCGACATCTTGTTCCCAAGCGCCAGGAACATCTTGGCGACTTTTCCCGTGCTCTTTGCGTGTTTGTCGAATTCGCCTTCAATCGCTTGCAACTTCTTGCCCGCAGATTGCACAGCCGCGCTGGCGTCACCCCCGTTATTGGCGATGTCTTTCGCAAGGTTCGCCAATGTAGACGCGACATCATTGATGGGTTTGTCGAGCACATCATTGGTCGCCATACCATCAAACACCTTGATCGCCTGCTTGCCGACCGCGATGGCTTTCTTGTTGTCGCCCTTGTCCGCTTCAACCTCGTCAAGCGCGAGGGAGACCTTGTCGGTGATCCCCTTTTCGATCTTCTTCCAAAGCGCCGTTACCTTCTTTTCCGCCGTGGACAGAGCCGCGCTTTCCTCTTTGCTCTCTTCTTTGGTGTTGCGATAGAACTTGGCGTCTCGCTTCTTCTTGGCGTTCTCTTTCTTCTTGTCGAACGTCTTGTCGATGTCCTTTTCCAACGTCGTCAGCGCAGTAGAAAACATCGCCAGATGATACTTGGCGACCGCATAGACCCCGTCCTCAAGATCCTTCTTCTTCCACTTGCGCGCATCCAGTTTCAGCGTGCGCTTGACCTGTATGTCGGTGACAAGCTTGGTCAGCTTCGGACGGGCCTCAAACCACGCGGGCGGCTCGCTTTTCTTGCATTCCCCATAAGGGTTGATGGTGACATCGATTGCGAAGTCTTTTTTGTGGTCATCGGCCATAATACAGTCCTCTGGGAAAAGCATTGCGCGGGTTGGTTATCGCTTTGGTAACAAATGTCCTCTGGATAATATTCACTAGGGTTTTGAAAGCGCTTGATATGGAGCGGCCATGGCAATCCGCCGCCCGGCACAATGGCCGGGCTTGCAGATCAGGTTCGGTCACTTGCACCAACATGGCACGCCCCCTTGTCGCGATCAGAACGAATAGGTGAACTCGCCCTCGATCACATCAATAGCGACCTTGGTGATCTCGTCCCCTTCCATCATCCGGCGCAAGAACTCGGCCGAGATGTCGGGCAGCATCGTGTTGGTCACAATCGCGTCGATCATGCGCCCGCCGCTTTCCAATTCCTGACAGCGGTTGACGATCTCGTCCACGACAGCGTCCGTGTACTCAAACGGCACACCATGCGCTTCGGTCACGCGCTTCTTGATCCTGCCAAGCTGCAACTTGGTGATCTCGGCAATCATGTACGGCGACAGCGGGTAATACGGGATCGCCACCAACCGGCCCAACAGGGCGGGTGGGAACACCTTCAGCAGTGGCTCGCGCAGTGCTTTCGCCATTCCTTCGGGGTCTGGCATCAGATCCGGGTCAGCACACAGGTCCATGATCAGGTCCGTTCCTGCGTTCGAGGTCAGCAGGATCAGCGTATTCTTGAAATCAATCGTGCGCCCTTCGCCATCTTCCATCACGCCCTTGTCGAAGACCTGAAAGAAAATCTCATGCACGTCCGGGTGCGCCTTTTCGACCTCATCCAGCAGCACCACAGAATAGGGTT
>CAZPXE010000344.1:0-313 GCA_964590545.1 uncultured Rhodobacterales bacterium
AAGGCCCGCATGAAAGCGATCCTGACCGACATCCAAACCGGCAAATTCGTGCGTGACTTCATGCAGGAAAACGCCGTCGGCCAGCCCTTCTTCAAAGGCACCCGCCGCATCAACGACGAGCACCAGATCGAAGCCACAGGCGAAACCCTGCGCGGCATGATGCCGTGGATTTCGGCCGGCAAGATGGTGGACAAGGCAAAGAACTGATCTTGCGATCATCGCCGAAGCGTTTTGCGGGGCTGCCTGACAGGGTGGCCCCGTTTCACGTCCGGGGCCGCGATCCGTCGACGGATCGCACGCGCTGCGTCGACGG
>CAZPXE010000344.1:323-4183 GCA_964590545.1 uncultured Rhodobacterales bacterium
GTGGATCTCTGCTGGCAAGATGGTGGACAAGGCGAAGAACTAAGAGACCCCGCCCCGGGGCCTGACCCGGGGCCTCGTGGTTATCAGGCGCTCCGGGGCAACTCGGGGCGCCTTATTTGACTGCATAGCCAAGACAAACAGACTTCGCACAAAAAACCGGGCGCAAGGCCCGGCTTTTTTGCGTTTCTGGGGAGAATATCAGACGTCAACAGGCTTGCCGTCGGATGGCGTGTCCTTGGCGAGTGTTGATTTTGGCACGGTGTCGTCTTCCATCCGTTCTTTGATCTCGCGCTTGCTCCACAGCGCGAACCCGATGAAGGCGAGCGTTGTCACAAGGGCCAAAAGGGGCACGATATTGGGGATATCCATAAGTTTGCTCCTGATGTTTTGTCTCGTATGAGCGGTCAACATCGCAGGTGCGAAAAGGTTCCCCGATAGATCAGGCGGTCGCCCGCTCCACCTCAGCCACGATCCCGTCCACAGCCTGCTCCAGCAGTACCGCATCCTCACATTCGGCCATCACGCGGATCAGCGGTTCCGTCCCGGATTTGCGGATCAGGAGCCTGCCCTTGCCGTTCAATTGCGCTTCGGTATCAGCGATGGCCGCCTGCACGTTGGCGTCTTCCAGCGGGGTTTGCCCCGCCGCGTAGCGTACGTTCTTGAGCATTTGCGGAACCGGCTCGAACTGGTTCAGCAGGCGCGAGGCTGGCTGAGCGGAAGACACCATTGCGGCGAGGAATTGCAGCCCCGCCATCAACCCGTCGCCAGTCGTGGCATAGTCGGTCATCACGATATGGCCGGATTGCTCGCCGCCCAAGTTGAAGCCGCCTTGCCGCATCCTTTCAACCACATAGCGATCGCCAACCCCGGTGCGCTCCAACCGAACGCCGATATTGGACAGATACCGCTCCAGCCCCAGATTGGACATGACGGTGGCGACCAGCACGTTGTCTTTCAGCCGCGCCTCCTCCGACCAGCGCGCGGCCATCAGGGCCATAAACTGATCGCCATCACCAACTTTGCCGTTCTCATCCAGCAAGATCACCCGGTCCGCGTCACCGTCCAGACAAATGCCCATATCCGCGCCATGGGCAACCACCGCTTCGGCAGCAGTTTGCGGCGCGGTCGAGCCGCAGCCTTTGTTGATGTTATGCCCGTTGGGCGAGACGCCGATTTCGATCACCTCTGCGCCAAGCTCCCAAAGCGCCGTGGGGGCGACGGAATAGGCCGCGCCGTTGGCGCAGTCGAGCACCACTTTCACCCCATCCAACCGCGCTTGCCGCGGGAAGGTGGATTTGACCCGTTCGACATAGCGGAAACGACCATCATCGATGCGCTTCGCACGGCCAATCTCGCGCGCATGGACCGGGGCCGCGCCGCTTTCGACCAGTGCCTCTATTTCCGCTTCCACCGCATCGGACAGCTTGAACCCATCAGGGCCGAAGAACTTGATCCCATTGTCCTGCGCCGGGTTGTGCGAGGCCGAGATCATCACCCCCAGATCAGCCCGCATAGAGCGCGTGAGCAAGCCCACCGCAGGCGTCGGCACAGGCCCCAGCAGCAGCACGTTCATGCCGGTTGAGGTTAGCCCCGCCGTCAGCGCATTCTCGAACATATAGCCCGACAGCCGCGTGTCCTTGCCGATCACAACACGGTGGACCCCGCCCTGTTCTCGCTTGAAATACTGCCCCACCGCCGCACCAATGCGCAGCGCCATCTCGGCGGTCATCGGGTAAACATTCGCGGTGCCCCGGACGCCGTCGGTTCCGAATAATTCTGCCATTTTGCGCTCCCGACCTCAGACTAAAGACGCGACGCGGACCACAGGCTTATGGCTTGCACAGTTTCTGCCACGTCATGCACCCGCAGTAATTGCACGCCTTGTTCCAGCGCGGCAAGGGCAACAGCAATGGAACCGGGCGCGCGCGCCGCCGCGTCAGGGGCATTGCCGAGCGTTCCGATAAAGCGTTTGCGCGACGCACCAAGCAGGATCGGCACGCCGAGCGCGTGGAACAGCGACAGGCGTTTGAGCAGCGCAAGGTTATGCGCCTGCGTTTTGCCAAAGCCGATGCCCGGATCGGCGATGATCTGATCCCGCGCAATCCCCTGCCCCACAAGCACATCGATGCGCGCGGCGAGGAAGTCGTACACGTCTAGCAGCACATCGTCATAGAAGGGGTCTTGCTGCATTGTCGCCGGATCGCCCTGCGCGTGCATCACGCAAACCGGCGCGCGGCGGTTGGCGCAGAGGGGGGCGAGCGCGTCATCGAACGTGAAACCCGCCACGTCGTTCACAAGGTCCGCGCCCGCGTCCAGCGCTGCTTCGGCCACAGCAGCCTTGCGCGTGTCGATGGAGATGGGCGCAGCCAGCCCGCTGTCCCGCAACCGGGCGATTACGGGCGCGGTGCGGTCGATCTCTTCGTCGATCTCGACCGTGGCCGCGCCGGGGCGGGTGGATTCGCCGCCCACGTCGAGCATATGCGCACCCGCCTCAATCATGGCGCGGGCCGCGGCCTCGGCAGCGTCCGGCGCATTGTGCTTGCCCCCGTCCGAAAAGCTATCAGGGGTGACGTTGAGGATGCCCATGACCACAGGCGCGCTCAGATCGAGCCGCGCGATGGAGGGGCGCGGGGCGATCAGCGGCTCCAGCACGCCCGGCTCCAGATCGCGTGCATCTACCACCACCGGAGGCGCGCTGCGGGACAGGCGCTCTACATGAGTAAACCACCCCCAACCGCCTGCAAGGGTCAGCGCATGGTCCGGGCGCGCCGGGCCGGTTTGAACAAGCGGGCGGGTGTACATTTACAGCGTTTCGGTCTGCACGGTGTAACTGCGCAGCGGCACGGCGACATCTTCTGGAGGCCGCTCACCGATCAGGATCATATCCTCGGCCTCAAAGGTTGCGGCGAACCAAGCGGCCAGCGCGACCGCGCCGTCAGTTTTGGTACCGGGGCTTTCAACCGCGTCCAACACGATTTTCGACGGTGCCCAAACGCAGATTTGCCCGTTGCGCATGGCCCAATCAAGCTCCGTCCGCGTGCCCACCACTTTGCAGCGCGCATCACGGCCCGCCAGCACCCAAGCGTTCTGCTCAATCGCCAACAGGTCAATCCGGCGCTGCACCATCGGGTGATCCGCCTGTGGCGGTTCAGCATCCGCCGCGCCGACACAGAAGATCAGCGGCTTGCCACGGGCTTCCAATTGGTCGATCCAACTGGTCAGGTTCGCGGACGCGATGGCCGCGTTTGACAAGTAAACGATCTCGGGATGCGGCGTGTCCTCTTCCGCCACCCCCGGCGCAGCGGCAGCGCGCTCGCGAACAATCTCGACGCCCAGCGCGTAGGGGCCACGGTCCAGCTTCTCGACCCGGACAAACGCTTTCATCGCTTGCGGTTCCAGCAGGATCCGGTCGGCGACGCGCTCGGCGACGGTTTCGAGCAGGTTCAGCCGCTCTTCGGCCAGCTCAAACTGCACCGCTTCGGTGATCTTGTCGTAGCTCAGGATGCGGTCCACATCGTCGTCAATCGGCCCGGTCAGCGCACGCACCTCGACCACGATGTTGAAGCTGATGCGCTGCGTCACGCCCCGCTCGGCCTGAAACGCGCCGATTTCCACATCAACCATATAATCACGCACCGAGATACGGTCGCGCGGGGCAGTGGCGGTGGCTTCAGAGCGCTCGGACGGGTGCGCGAAGGCCAGACGGATTTCAGAGCTCATTGCGGTTGGCCTTTTGGCTGGGATCGGTGCAGATATATCGGGCAGGCGGTGCTGTGCAAGGCAGGCAAGCGGCGCGGATGGCCACGAAAACGGCAGTTGAGCGTGCCCGGGCCACGCACTCAAGGCAACCCGCCATGGCA
>CAZPXE010000345.1:0-4160 GCA_964590545.1 uncultured Rhodobacterales bacterium
TTCGAACCTGCTCCTAGCCAGCCAGTAAATCTGTCAAACCAGAGCCGCAAGATTAGTGGGTCCTGAGCCTAGAGTACGTGCCGCGCGCTCGCTAAGCTTCGAGGTCCCGGGTCAAGCCCGGGACGGGGCCTTAGAGGTGATCGACGATCTCAAGATGCTGCGCGAGCGTGTCCACTTCACGAAGCCATTCCCGTACGATTCCCAGATCCTGTGGCGCAGGGTGGACGCCCGGAGCGATCCGTCCAGCCGCCACCGCGTCAATGGCCAGCGAGACCGGGATCGACACCAGCCGGGCCATCGCCGTGCCGCGATCATCGCCCCATGCATCCATCGAGTACGTCTTGTGATAGACGGTCTCGCCATCGCGCTCGGCTTTCAGGCTTACGAACATCACCACCCGGTCCGGCTCGCCTTCGTCATAGGAATTCTCGGCCCAGAACTGGTCTGACATCTCTTTTAGCCGCGCATCCCCGGCAGCGCCGTCTAGCGTTTCGATCTCAGCAAATACATCGGCCCAAGCATCTTTCCAGCCATCCAGCCGCAGCGTGCCGCGCACGAATTCCTTGACCTTCCATGCCGGGTCGAACTGGTAGTCGGCCATAAAGGGCAGGCTGTCGCGGTTGGGATAAACCTCAAACACCTCTGGCTCCGGCAGGGGCGCGGCATAGCTGCTGATCGCATCCCAAGGCCGCGCCACGTCATATTCCGCGAAATCACGGATCGACTTGGACGGCGAGCGCAGCGCCTTCAGCACCCCCAGCGGCGACCAGCTGAATTTATAGCGGAACGGGTTGGCTACCTTCGGGATACCGCCGCAATAGGAGGTGAAGGTCAGATCATTGCCGGCATCAAACGCGTCCGAACCCCGGTAGTCATCCACCAGTACATGCGCCATCAGGTGATCAATGCCGGGGTCGAGCCCCACTTCATTGACCGAGGCAATCCCGGCGGCCTTCGCCGCGTTATCCAGCGCCCGCATCTCTGGCGCGATGTAACTGGAGGAGACGAAATGCGCGCCCTTGGCAATGCACATCTCGGCCAGCGGCACGTGCCAATCGCCGGGCAGCATGGACACGACGATATCACCCGCAGCCACCGTCGCATCCAGCGCGTCCTTGTCAAAGGCGCGAATGTCTTTGGCAACATCTCCGACCTCGGCCTGCGCCTTTTCGACCGTCCGGTTCCAGACGACCACGTCCGCGCCGGCACCAATCACGCGCCGCAGGCCGGGGATCGAGGACAGGCCCGTGCCACACCAATGGATTGTCATTTCACACCTCACTTACATGTTTGTCGAACAGCGCCTTGGCCCGCGCCCAAACGCCCGCCGATGGGTCCGGCAGGGTTAGAAGCGTCGGCAAGAGCTGCGCGGCATAGTCTTCGGAACTTTCCACGGGCAGCATCGAGGGCAGGTTATCAATCGCCATCACATCCAGCACTGGCGCGTCATGGGCACGGATGACCGGCGCGTCCCATGTGCTCGCGCGGTCATAGACGGGGACGGGGTTATAGGTGCTATCGGGATCACAAGCGATATCGCCAATCGCCGTCAGCTTGCGCGGCGCGGTCAGCGCGGAACGCGGCACGAATTGCGGCACCCCTTCATGGGCGAGGATGCAGTTAAAGAACAGATCATGGGTCAGCACTTCCGGGAATGGCCCGCCATGAGCGGTTTCGGCCATGTCCCATTTGGTGACCGGCAGGCCCAAAGCCTCGCACAGATCGCTCGCCCCCGTGCCAACCCGGCCCAGAGCGCCGATGACGATGGCGGAAGGGTGCGCTGCCCCGGTCGCATCCATCTCTGCCTTTAGCTCTGCCACCAAATCCGCCTGATCGCCATAAGCGCCAACAGGCCCGCATATCCCGCCGGACTGCTGCGCGGCCCATGCCTTTAGCGTCACCGCCGCGCCCGCGAAACCGGCCCAATAGCCAAACGCCGCGACCCGGCGACCATCCTCGCCCACGAGATACTCCAGATCGAGCAGCGTTCCGCCCCCGGCCTTGAACCTGCGCAGCAATTCCTGTCCTGAAAACTGCCCTTTGTAGGCATGTCCGAACATGATGTGCTGGTGGCGCAGGGGCGTGCCGTCCTCTGGCAATTCCTTGAGCCCAAAGATCACCGCATCCTCTGGCGCGTCGGGCCAGCTATTCTCCGGCGCGACCTCGGCCCCGGCTTCCACATAGCCCTGCATCCCGATGGCGCGCACGCTGCTTTCCTCGACGGTCAGCCGTATGCCCGCCTTGATCAGCGCCGCCGCGCCTTCGGGCGTCAGCCCCACCCGTGCCTCATGCGCGCGTTGCTCTGCGCGCAGCCAAATATGTGTCACGATGTCCTCCCGCATTTTTGAAAATGTCTGTAGCGCAACTGTTGCCCCACCCGCCAGATAAGAGGCTAGCCCTTCGCGCCCGGTGCCGGGTATTGCATCCGGTGGACCACATCATCCCAGCTGACAGTGTTGCGGACAAATTCCTGCGCCGCATCGCGGGGTGGCTGATAGTCCCAAGGGCTGTGCGCGCCGGTCTCCAAAGCCTCTTGCACCGCAACCCGGCGGGCCTGACTGCCCAGCACATCGGCGGTAATCTTGGCGCTGTCCCACCGCTGAGCCGCCTCATTTGCAAACGCTGCCGCGGCACCAGCGTGGGCGGGATTATCGGCCAAATTCTTCCGCTCCCACGGGTCGGCCTCCACATCATAAAGCTGCGGCGCGTCGACCTCGCAATGCAGATATTTGTACCGCCCCCGCCGGATCATAAACACGGGTGTTCCGGGCGCGCCTTCTGCACAGTATTCCCCAATCGCTTCGGTCTGCGCGGGCGCGCCTTGCGTCAGCGTGGGCCAGAGCGACACGCCATCCACCTCCATCCCAAGCGCGCTGTCATCCCCCGCAACCTCGCGGAACGTGGGAAGCAGATCGACCAGCGAACACGGGGCATCCCACGCCTGTTGTTTTACACCGGGGCCAGCGACGATCAGCGGCACGCGGGCGGAATGTTCAAGGAAGCTCATCTTGTACCACAGCCCCCGCTCGCCCAGAAAATCCCCGTGATCCGAGGTGACGATGACGAGCGTATTGTCTAACTGATCGGCCTCTTCCAGCGCCTGCACAATCGCCCCGACCTGAGCGTCGAAATAGCTGACATTGGCGTAATAGCCATGCCGCGCCTTGCGGATTTGTGCCTCGGACACCTCTGCTGTGCTCGCCTGTGTCGCCACGCCAAGCCGGACCGAATGGGCATCGTCCGCCGGGCCGGTCTGCGGCATGTCGATCTCATCGTGATCATAGAGGTTCCAAAACGCAGGCCGCGCCACATAGGGATCATGCGGGTGAATAAGGCTAACCACCATCGCGAATGGCCCAGTGCCCGCCATCGCATAATCAAACAGGCGGCGGCGGGCGAGGAACACCGCCTCGTCATCATATTCATATTGAAAGGTCGTTGCCGCATGGCCTGCCTGCTGCACGGCATCCATGTTGTGATACCAATGCGGCTTGCGCGCATCGGGCTTGGTCCAATCCGGCGTCCATGCGTTGTCGGCGGGATAGACATCGGTGGTCAGCCGCTCTTCAAACCCATGAAGCTGGTCCGGCCCGACGAAATGCATCTTCCCAGAGAGGCAAGTCCGATACCCCGCCCGCCGCAGGTAATGCGCAAAAGTGGGCAGGGAGGAGGCGAACTCCGCTGCATTGTCATAGGTCCCAATCTGCGACACTTGCTTGCCCGTCATGAAACTCGCCCGCGAGGGCGAACAGAGGGGCGAGTTGCAATAGGCCGCGTCAAACCGCGTCCCGCGCGCCGCCAGCGCATCCATATGCGGGGTTTTCACCAGCGGATGGCCATACGTTCCGGTAAACTGCGGCGCGAGTTGATCGGCCATAATGACGACGATGTTGGGCTGGGTCATGCGCGGCATTCCTGACAGGTGAAATCGGGTTGGACGGGCCCATCTGTTAAGATCATGACAGACCGGCGCGCCGTAGACCCGTTACTGACCTTTCACTTCGCGTTCAAGCCGCGCTTCGTGTCAAGCGCCGCGTGCAATTCCTCTTCCCTCGCCTGCCCAATTCGCGATAAGCGCCGCACAGCGCGCTGGGCGCAGGAGTAAAAGAAATGTTCCACATCGGCATCGGTCCAAACCTTCGCAAATCGGCCTATTTCGA
>CAZPXE010000346.1:0-4150 GCA_964590545.1 uncultured Rhodobacterales bacterium
AGGAAGGGATAGGCGTCTTTCATATCCTGATTGGACATCATTTCAATGTCGAGACCCTGATAGAGGCCCATCGCGCGGGCGCGCTCAAACTCCATCATCCGCTCTTTGGAATGGGCCAGCCGGATCGAGCCGGTGACGTGGTAGTTCATGGGGTAATCCACCTCTTCCGCCAGCCCGGAGTAAAGGCGGAGCGAGTAGCGCTGCATGTTCATCACCGCCCATGAGGTGCTGAAAGACGGGCAGTTCCCTGCCGCGTGCCATGTGGAACCTGCCGTCAACTCGTTCTTTTCCAGCAGCACACAATCGGTCCAGCCTTCCTTGGCCAGATGGTAGAGTGTCGAGGTCCCGACGACCCCGCCGCCAATGATGACCACGCGCGCGGTGGTTGGAAAATCTGCCATGGTGTTCTCCCTAAGTCTCATGCTGCGGAAGGTCGTCCGCGATGTTGTAGTAGCTGCCTTTGTCGGCAGTGAAGATGTGCTTTTCGATTTTCAACGCGTGGTCTCCGTCGAGTGCGCCGAGGGCGAAGCTCATCGAGCTTTCGGCATGGGCGCGCCAGAACAGGAAGCAGCCGCATTTGGGGCAGAATCCGCGCTCGGCTTCCTCTGAACTGGCGTACCAACGGACGGCGCCGCGAATGCGGATATCTTCTTTGGCGGTGACGGCGGAGGCCCAGCAATTGCCTGATTGTTTGCGGCATTGCCCACAGTGGCAGGCGGAGACGCTCCAGACCTTGCCCCAGGCCTCGAAGCCACAGGCGCCGCAATTACAGGATCCTCTAAGCATGGCGCGCGTCCTTTCGCGGTCAGTAAATCGGGGGCGCGATCACCCAGATCGCGATGGCGGGGGTTTGGCCGGGGTTGCGCCATGTGAACGGCTCGCCCCGGACGCGGAAACTGTCGCCCGGCTCGATCGAAAAGCTGCGCCCGCCAATGGTCAGGTCCAGTTGCCCTGTCAGCAGATAACCCACCTCTTGCGTCGGGCGCTGCACCGGCTCGGAAATGCCGGAACCGGGGGCGAAGGTGGAATGGACCACTTCGAAATCATCGGTCAGGTCGGGCGAGAGCAGTTCTTCGACAAGCCCCTCCACCCGGCTACCAATGGGGCGGCGGGTGTTCTTACGAACGATATAGCCATCTTCGGCGGCAGAGGTCGCGTCACGCGGGGCAAGGGTAGACACAGACACATCCAGAGCAGCGGCCATCTGTTGAAGGTCCGAGTTGGTCGGCTCGGACATATCCCGCTCCACCTGACTGAGCCAGCCGACGGAGCGCCCCAGCGTTTCCGCCAAATCGGTCAGCGTCATCCCCCGCGCCTTGCGCAGCGCGCGCAGGTCAGCCCCGAGTGAGTGTGGTAGGGTTTGCAGCATTCCGCGCGATTCCGTGAAAATTTCTCGCCTATTTTCACCATGCGGAGAAGCTCTGAAATTTTCAAGGATTTTTTCACAGCACATCAAAGATGTTTACTGCGAACGATCCTGCGAGAATAAGCGTTAGCTCAGACGCCCAAAGACATCCTTCAGGATTACCGCCAACTCATCCGCATCCGCTTGCGTAAACGCATCAGGCTGATCGCTGTCGATATCGAACACGGCGATAAGGTCTCCGGCGTCGTTCCAGACGGGCAGCACCAGCTCGGACCGGGTGGAAGAAGCGCAAGCGATATGGCCGGGGAACGCCTCAACATCCGGCACAAGCTGTGCTTCGCCCGTGCGCGCCGCCGCGCCGCAGACGCCGCGCGCGAAGGGGATTTGAAGGCATCCGTGGCCGCCTTGATAGGGACCGATCTTGAGCATTTCTGGCCCGGTCACACGGTAAAACCCGGTCCAGTCGAAGCGCGCGTCCGAATGATGCACTTCGCAGGTCACTGTCGCCATAAGGGCCACGGGGTCATCTTCACCTTCCGTGAGGGCGGCGATGGTTTTGGCGAGGGTTGGATAGTCGACCTGCATGAAACACTCAGTTGAGAGGGCAGGACTGGGGCGCTGCCCCAGACCCCGGGATATTTTTGGCACAAAGAGAGTTAGACGCGTTCAATCGCGATGGCTGTCCCTTCGCCACCGCCGATACAAATGGCTGCAACACCGCGCGTGAGGTTCCGTTTTTCGAGGGCGTTGAGAAGGGTGACCATGATCCGCGCGCCAGACGCCCCTATGGGATGGCCGAGAGCGCAGGCACCGCCGTTGACGTTCACGATGTCATGGCTCAGGCCCATTTCCTGCATGAAGGCCATCGGCACAACCGCGAAGGCTTCGTTCACTTCCCACAGGTCCACATCTTCTTTCGACCAGCCAACCTGATCCAGCAGTTTTTGGGCGGCGGGCACTGGCGCGGTGGTGA
Organism: uncultured Rhodobacterales bacterium; assembly: GCA_964590545.1. GTDB lineage: Bacteria > Pseudomonadota > Alphaproteobacteria > Rhodobacterales > Rhodobacteraceae > Aliishimia. The sequence goes on from CAZPXE010000346.1 coordinate 2,340, forward strand.
ACAGACCCGGCGCTTGGGCGTGGCTGGCATGGCCCACCACGCGCGCCCGGATGTTGAGACCTTGGGCCTGCGCCGCCTCTTCCGAAGCCATGACCAACGCCGCCGCACCGTCCGAGATAGAAGACGAGTTCGCCGCCGTTACCGTGCCATCCTTTCGGAAGGCAGGCTTCAGTTGCGGGATCTTGTCAGGACGCGCGGCAGCCGGTTGTTCATCAGCTGCGATGGTGTTCGTGGCTTTGCGGGTGGCTACATCAAGCGCCGCGATCTCTCCGTCAAACGCGCCGCTTTCTTGTGCTTCCAACGCGCGGCTGAGCGAAGCGAGCGCGTATTCATCCTGCTTTTCACGTGTGAACTGGAAGCTTTCGGCGCAATCCTCGGCAAAGGTGCCCATCAGACGGCCTTTGTCATAGGCATCTTCCAGCCCGTCGAGGAACATGTGATCGACCGTGGCACCATGGCCCAGACGCGCACCGCCGCGCATATTGGGCAGCAAGTAAGGGGCGTTGGTCATTGATTCCATACCGCCCGCGACCATCACTTCGGTGTGGCCAAGCGCGATCTGGTCGAAGGCGATCATCGCCGCTTTCATGCCTGAGCCGCACATTTTATTGAGCGTCGTCGCGGGCACCTCGTCACCCAGCCCAGCGGCGAACCCAGCCTGACGCGCAGGGGCTTGGCCTTGACCGGCAGGAAGAACGCAGCCCATCAACACCTCTTCCACAGTCTCGGTTCCGGCATTGTCGAGCGCGGCTTTGATCGCTGCGCCGCCAAGTTCAGAAGCTGTAAGCGGGGACAGCGCCCCTTGAAAACCGCCCATAGGCGTGCGTGAAGCTCCGGCGATAACAACCTTTTTCATGTTGACCCCTCAAAGTTCTTCTGGACTCACGAAATGGTAACACATCGCCATTACAACGCGTTGGGACGATTGAAGAAGCGGTACATCATGAATCTAACCAGCACAACTGACGGCGCCCGCCGTATCGTAACGGTAAATGAAACGCGCATTGATGCGGCAGTTGCCCTAACGTTCAAAAACAAAATGCGATCGGAAACTGAAGATGCCCCTGATCGTGTAATCCTGAACCTTGAACAGGTACAGTTCGTTGACTCGAGTGGCCTTGGCGCAATTGTCGCTGCAATGAAAGCTATGGGGTCGTCGCGCACGATGGCACTCGCAGGGCTCACACCGACAGTCGAAAAGGTGTTTCGACTAACGCGCATGGATTCTGTTTTTCCATTGTTCTTGACACTTGAGGAAGCCCTCGCTGACGAAGCAACTTGAGCATCGGGTTAGTAACGATCATGACATCTTCCTTGTCGTTTAATGTTCAGGTGCAAAGTGGCCCCTTCGCTGTGAGGCAACTTCTGGAAGCGGTTACTGATGACTTGAAGCCGCTTGGTCTGGACATGGAAGAGTTGGGCACAATTGAGATTGTCCTCGCTGAAGCCTTGAACAATGTTGTAGAGCACGCCTATCCAGAAGGACATGCGGCGGGTCCAATTGACATTCACATGGATGCACAACCGGACGGGTTGCATTTCAGGATCGAGGACATCGGGCAACCAATGCCTGACGGCCATGCTCCAATCGGTAAACAAGCTGACCTGAATGTTGACTTAATGGACCTACCGGAAGGTGGGTTTGGATGGTTCATGATTCGGGATCTGGCCAAAGACGTCGAGTATGAACGCAAAGCGAACCGCAACGTGTTGACGCTGCGTATCGCTGTCGCGACAGACACTTAGGGTCAGGACCCATTAATCCACCCTTCTCAATTCGTCAGATTTTGCGACTGACTAAGTTCAAGGCC
>CAZPXE010000347.1:0-4144 GCA_964590545.1 uncultured Rhodobacterales bacterium
AGCCAAGACAACATCACCCGGCTAGGCACGCATGTGTCGCGCATCGCCACTTTCTACGGCGAAAATGCGGTGCCTCGGACGAGTGCCGCAGACTTTATGTCAGACCTCGACACCTTCATTGCGGAACGCGGCCCGCTGCAATGCGCTGACATTACCGACGATTTTAAAGCCTTCGCGGCGCAACTCACAGGCGAAGCCTCCACCACGATCATCGACGACCTGCTCTCTGTCCCGCGCCTGCCGGTGGCGAACCCCTGCCTCTGAAAGACCTGCCCATGAGCCGTATTGACGAGACCAAAGACTTCATCCCCATCCGCATCGCCGTCCTGACCGTCAGCGACACGCGCGATCTGGGGCAAGACCGTTCTGGCGATACGCTGGTGGGGCGGCTCGAAGGGGCGGGGCATGTGCTGGCGGATCGCAAGATTCTACCGGATGAGCGGGATCAGATCGCGGATCAGTTGCGCGCATGGATCGCGGAGCCGGAGGTTGATGTGGTTATCTCCACTGGCGGCACCGGGCTGACGGGCCGCGATGTGACGGTCGAGGCGCACCGAGATGTCTATGAAAAGGAAATTGACGCCTTCGGTACCGTGTTCACCATCGTGTCCATGCAGAAAATCGGTACAAGCGCCGTGCAAAGTCGCGCTACTGGCGGCGTTGCGGGGGGCACGTACTTGTTTGCACTGCCCGGATCGCCGGGAGCGTGCAAGGATGCGTGGGATGAAATTCTGGCTAAACAGCTCGATTACCGCCACCGCCCCTGCAACTTCGTTGAAATCCTGCCGCGTCTGGACGAGCATCAACGCAGGAAATAAACCGCGTCTGCTCGAATTTTCTGCGACGGAAATGGCCCACTGCTGCGTATAACCCATTGTGACTTGGTATTTCAGCCCGTGCCTCTATCTTAAAACGAAGGCGCGAGGTGGGGCTTGCCCCGGCCTTGGCCCAAGGAAAAGGACAATGCGTGCATGCGGTTTCTGCGGCAATCTTTGATGGGTCTATTTCTGGCGTCTTTGGCGCTGGGCTTGCTCGTCTATGCGGGCGACATGGTGCGCGGGGCTATTCAAGCTAACCTGGAGGATGACGGCCCGAACCGCCCGGCGCGTGAACGAGTCTTTGCAGTTGCCGTGACCACTGCCCAGCCGGGGCGCGAGGTGCCTGTGTTGCAGGCTTTCGGCGAGATACAAGCGCTGCGCACGCTGGAGCTACGCGCGGCGGCGTCGGGGCGGATCATTGAGCTCAGCCCGTCCTTTGTCGAAGGTGGCGATGTGAGCAAGGGCGATCTGCTGCTGCGGATTGACCCGGCTGACGCGCAATCCGCGCGTGACCGGTCCGCCGCTGATCTGGCTGATGCCGAGGCCGAAGTGCGCGATGCCGAGGCGGGGCTGGCGCTGGCCAAGGATGAAATGACCGCTGCGATTGACCAGCAAGCCTTGCAAAATCGCGCTTTTGATCGGCAAAAAGACCTTGCGGCGCGGGGTGTTGGCACCTCGGCTGCGGTAGAGACGGCAGAACTCGCCGTCGCCTCCGCCCGCCAATCGGTGCTTGCCCGGCGTCAGGCCGTGACGCAGGCCGAGGCGCGCATCGCGCAATCCAAGACCCGGCTGCAACGCCAACAAATCGCGCTGGCCGAGGCAGAGCGCCGGCTGGCGGATACGGAACTCTACGCCCCTTTCGACGGCACCCTGTCGGAAGTCATCCTGACCGAAGGGCGGCTGGTCTCGAACAATGAAAAACTCGCCACGCTGATCGATCCGGGCGCGCTGGAAGTCGCCTTTCGCCTCTCGACCGCGCAATATGTGCGGCTGCTGGACGACGCCGGGCGGCTTGCCTCGCGCCCTGTGGCCGTCATGCTGGATGTGGCCGGGGTGGACCTGACGGCCCAAGGCATGATCCGCCGCGATAGTGCTGCTGTGGGTGAGGCGCAAAGCGGGCGGTTGGTTTTCGCCTCGCTTGACCAAGGCGCGCGGGGCTTCAAACCCGGCGATTTTGTCACCGTTGAGGCCGAAGAGCCTGCGATTGAGATGGCCGTCCGTCTGCCCGCAGGCGCGCTGGGCGGCGATAGCCGGGTGCTGGCGCTGGTGGGCGAGGATCGTCTCGAAGCGCTCGACGTCACCCTGCTGCGCCGTCAAGGCAATGACGTGCTGGTGCGCGGACGCGGCCTTGCGGGGCGCGAGATTGTCACCGCCCGTTCGCCCCTGCTGGGCGCAGGCATCGCCGTGCGCGCGCTGCGCGCCGAGGATCGGACCGCAGAAATCGCACCGCCCGCCATGCTGGAACTTACTGATGAGCGCCGCCAGAAGCTGATCGCCTTTGTTGAGGGCAATGGCCGCATGCCCACAGAGGTCAAACAGCGCATCCTCACCCGTCTGGCCGAGCCGCAAGTGCCCGCGCAGATGGTCGAGCGGATTGAAAGCCGGATGGGGGGCTAAGCCATGGCACCGATGCGCTCCCTCCCATCCGCCGCAGGTGGTCTGCTCTCCTACTTTACGCGGCATGGCACGGTCGCGAACCTTTTGCTGATGCTTTTGCTGCTCGCGGGGCTTTTCGCGGGCCCTAACCTGCGCGCGCAATTCTTCCCCGACGTGATCATCGACGACATTACTGTCTACGCCAATTGGGACGGGGCCGGGGCCGAAGACATGGACAGCGCCGTGGTTCAGGTGCTGGAGCCCGCCATGCTGACCGTTGAAGGCATCGAAAGCACCTCTGCCACAACGCGCGAAGGGTTCGCCTCGGTCAAGCTGGAGTTTGAGCCAAACTGGGACATGGCCCGTGCGTTGGACGATGTGCGCGGCGCGCTGGACCGGGTCGATAACCTGCCCGAAGATGTCTATGACCTGAACGCCCAACGTGGCGCATGGCGGGACAGGGTGACGGATGTGGTCATCACTGGCCCCGTGTCACCAGAACAACTCGGCCTGTTCGCCGATGAGCTCGTCGCCCGCCTCTTTGCCGAAGGAATCACCCGCACCACCATTCGCGGCGTCGCCGCGCCCCGCCTGATTGTCGAGGTTCCCACGGTCAATCTGATGGCGCAGGACATCACCATGTCCGAAGTTTCGCAAGCCATCGCCGCACAAGTGGATACCGCCCCCGCAGGCGATGTCACCGGTGCCAATGCGCGCGTGCGCACCGGGGCGGAAAAGCGCAGCGCCGAACAGATTGCCGAGCTTGTCCTGCGCACGCGAGAGGATGGCTCCCCCCTTGTAATCGGCGACATAGCCACGCTGATCACTGAAGGCAGCGACCGGGAGCGGTCTTATTTCGTCGGCGACAACCCGGCCATCTCGATCCGTGTTGACCGGTCGGGCGGCGGAGATGCAATCGAAATTCAAGGGCAAGTGCGCGAGGTGATCGACACGCTGCAACTGACACTTCCCCAAGGCGTCACGGCAGAGATGATCCGCACCCGCGCCGAGGCGATCACCGCGCGCCTGAACATCCTGCTCGACAATGGGCTGATGGGGCTGGGGCTGGTGCTGATGCTGCTCTTTCTGTTCCTCAACGCACGCACGGCCTTCTGGGTTGCCGCCGGTATCCCGGTGGCGATGTTCGCCGCCGTGGCGCTGATGTATCTGGGCGGGATCACGCTGAACATGGTCTCACTCTTCGGGCTGATCATCACCCTCGGCATCGTGGTGGACGATGCCATTGTCGTCGGAGAGCACGCCGATTTCCGCTATCGGACCTACGACGAGTCGCCCGACGTTGCTGCTGAAAACGCGGCCCAACGGATGGCGATGCCCGTCTTTGCCGCGACCCTAACGACTGTGATCGCCTTCTTCGGCCTGCTGGCCGTGGGCGGGCGCTTTGGTGACCTGATCCGCGATATCCCCCTGACCGTGATCGCCGTGCTGATCGCCTCGCTTATCGAGTGCTTTCTGATCTTGCCGCACCACATGGCGCACGCGCTGAAATCGGCTGAGACGTCGGGCCAGTTCTCGCGCGGGCGGCTGGCGGTGGGGCTGGTTGTGTCGGTGGTGATGCTATTCGTGGTGCTGGCAGCGCTGGCCTTCGGTGCCGTTTGGCTCTGGATGCTGCTGACTGGCCAAGATACCGCCCAAACCATGACCCTCGCAATGGTCTGGTGGCAACCTGCGCTGACATGGACAGCGCTCGGCGTCGGCGGTCTGTTCCT
>CAZPXE010000348.1:0-4142 GCA_964590545.1 uncultured Rhodobacterales bacterium
CACATCGAACGCATAGGTGATCGCGCCAAGCGAGGTCGAGGTGCCGATCGCAGCAAGACCTGCAACGCCCGCGCCCACAACCAGAACCTTGGCCGGGGGAACCTTGCCCGCCGCCGTGATCTGACCCGTAAAGAAGCGGCCAAAGTTGTTCCCGGCCTCGATCACCGCGCGGTAGCCCGCGATATTCGCCATGGACGACAGCGCGTCCATCTTCTGCGCGCGAGAGATCCGCGGGATCATTTCCATCGCAATGACGGTCGCGCCTTTATCGGCGGCGTCCTTCATCTTGTCCTCATCCGCCACAGGGCTGAAGAACGAGATCAGCGTCTGACCTTCGCGCAGCTTTTTCATCTCTGCATCGTTGGGCACGCGGACTTTGGCCACGATATCGGCCTTCTTCCACAAGCTGGCAGCGGTTTTGACCACTTCGACCCCGGCGGCCTCATAGTCGGCATCTGCAAAGCCTGCTGGCGCACCGGCCCCGGCTTCGATCAGGCACTCATGGCCCAGTTTTTGAAGTTGTGTTGCGCTGTCAGGGGTCATGGCGACACGCGCCTCCCCCTTGAACGTCTCTTTTGGCGTTCCGATCTTCACCGAACATCCCCCTTCTCGTCGCATTACGGCACAAGTGGGCCGCATATGGGACATGTCCACTAGTGCGCGGCATAAAAATGCACAAGGGTTGGGGCGGCATACATAAGTATACACGTGATAATAGCGCCCAAACTGATGCGTTTGTGTTGGTTTTTCTACACCCAGCGCCGGGTTTTTGCGGCATAGGCCTCAAATTCATCGTCGAAAACGGCGCGCAAGCGCTCTTCTTCCGGCACGATGAAGCGCCACAGGATGATACCCATGAAGACCGGGACCAACACCAACCCCGGCCAGAAATCCCAACGCAGGCACAGCCCGGCAAGGATCACCGCATCCGCGGCATAAATTGGGTTGCGCGAGCGGGCATAGGGGCCGGTCGTGATCAGTGCAGCGGCCCGCATATGCGGCACGATGGTGGTGCGATGGCGGCGAAACTCCAACGCCGCCAGCACAATTGCAACGCAGCCCCCGATGACAAGCCCGGTGCCGAAGGACGTCACGATGCGCGAACCAGTTTCCACCGGAACAGAGCGGTCCAGCGCCCAGACAAGCACAGCAAAGCCAAAAAGCCACATGGGCGGGACGTCGATCATTTTCATCGGGGTCAGGGTCATAGCAAAGAGAGTGGCGTCAGATGCCGAAAAGCGCAAGAGCGCGCGAAACGACGCCAAACAGCCAGCACATACGCACCAGAATTGTCTTGCCCGCATGGCGACGCCAAGCCTATCCTTGAAGCATTATTTCGAAAATCATTATATTGGAGCCCTTAAATGCCCAGCACCATGACGTCCGGCAAAAGCCTAGGCGCTGCCGTGAAAACCTTCCTCGATGACAACAAAGTCATTCGTTACTTTGACGAGATCACAGCGGATATGGAGGACGCTTTGGGCGTGGCGACGCGCACCCTGAAAAGCTCCACCATGAAGCATGTGTCGGCCTCCTCGCTCAAGACCTACCAAAGCGACAAGAGGGCACTCGATAGCTCCAGCAAGAATTTCTATGACGCCTATAACAACGCCATCAACGGCAAGGACAAGGATCTGAAGAAACTGCAAGCGGCCTATGAGACCGCGATGCTGGATCTGGAAGTCCTTGAGATGCAGAACGAGTTGTTCGGGGCGGTCGTGGATGCGGGGCTGGGCGTGGCGCTGGTCAATTTCCTCGGGCCCGTCGGGATATTGATTGAGTATCGTACCGCTTGGAACAAGCTCCAGACAGAACTCGCCAGCCTCAAAGCCGATTTGCTGAAGGCGCAAAAACTCGCCACGGGTGAAGGTCTCAAGACGGCGCTTGGTCTGGGAATTACGGCGGCGGGCGTGATGACAGGCCCGGTCGGGATCGGGACGACCATTGGCATCGCGGTGGCCGCCCACGCGGCCGGCATGGTGATTGACGAGGTGCTCGGCAACGGCGGATCGGTCAAACCTTTCGCTGTGGCCAAGGACACCACCCTAACCGCCGCAGGTCTGGCGTCCGAGTGCAAGAACCTTAAGGGGGCCAAGGCGCTTGGCCCGCTCGGCAATCTGGCTGGGTTCGCGCTGGATGCCAAAGACGCCGGGGCCGCCTATATGGAGCAAAAGAAGATTCAACGGCGGATCAAGGCCTTGGACAAGGATTTCCGCGCCGCTGCGGATAAGTTGGAAAAACAGGTAAAAGATCTGAAAAAACTGCAAGCCACGGCTCAGGCGGCCTATGATAAAGCCTGCCGAAACGCAGGCGGTTCCAGCAGCAAGACGAGCAAGCGCAAGAAGGCCGTGCCTTTGATGAAAAAGTACAAGCCGCCGAAGAAATAGGGCCCACGCGTGACCTGACACTGAAGCGTTTCGAGAACTGGCCCGGACACACGTACCGCAAATGTCCCCAAGAGCGCGAAGCGCGGCAAGGTATTTGCGTGTCCATCGTCATATTCCGAGTCCGCCCGATCTTTCAGGTTTAGAACCGTTTCGAAGGCACCGTCTGACAATTTAACGAGACATGGTTTCTGCACCGGGAATTTTCGCGCGCGCGCGATTGCATTCGACCACGCGGCTGCGGCCAGCCTGCACATTTGTACAGGTTAACTGCAAACACCGTGCAGGCCCACGAAGCATGTCATTCACCAGACTGCCGCAACGTGACAACCGGGATGCCCTTGCCCCTTCGGAGCACTCTGCGCAAGCTCGCCTTCAACTCAACGGGAGAGAGCGCATGGATCTAACAGGCAAACATGCATTGGTAACTGGCGGCGGCACCGGGATCGGGCTGGCGATTGCGCGCGATCTGGCAGCAGCAGGCGCGCGCGTAACGATCACGGGGCGCAGGCAAGAGGTGCTGGATGAGGTTGCTGGTGAAAACATGACGGCCCGCACGATGGATGTGCGCGATGAGGCGAGCATTGTTGACACCATCGCGGCATCCGTCGACGCCTCTGGCCCTATCCAGATTTGCGTCGCCAATGCGGGGATTGCCGAGGGTAAATCGCTGATGAAGATGGACCTCGCCTTTTGGCGCAACATGATGGCCACCAATCTGGACGGTGCATTCCTGACCCTGCGGGAGGCAATGCGCTCCATGAGCCAGACAGATTGGGGCCGGGTCATCACCATCGCCTCGGTCGCTGGGCTGCGCGGCCTGCCCGGCGCGCCGTGCTATACGGCGTCCAAACACGGGCTGATCGGGCTGACGCGGGCGCTGAGCGAGGATTTCATCGGCGGTCCCTACACCTTCAACGCCATTTGCCCTGCCTATGTCGACACGCCAATTGTCGAGCGCAACACCGCCTCCATCTCCGCGCGCGCCGGGATAAGCGAGGCGGATGCGCGCAATTCCATGGTTAAGGTCAACCGCCACAAGCGCCTGATTTTGCCGGAAGAAATCGCGGCAACGGCGATGTGGCTTTGCGGGCGCGGCGGCGACAGTGTGAACGGCCAGACCATCGAAATCGCGGGCGGGCATCTTTAGCGGCTCTCGGGGCAGAGCCGCGCTTCACCCTTTGACCGACGTAAGGTGCAACGCCGCTGCACGGGGCCGATTCACGTTTCGCTAACTCTGTTCTGCCACTCTGCGGGCATGAGCAATTTTCGACGCCTCCGCCAGCCCGGCGGTACCTATTTCTTCACCGCGCGGCTGCAGGAGCGAAACTCTGACCTGCTGCTGCGCGAAATTGGCCCGCTGCGCGCTGCGTTCCGCGCCGCCAAATCCCGCTACCCGTTCGAGATTGATGCGATTGTGGTGCTGCCCGCCGCGATCCACACGGTCTGGACCCTGCCGGACGGGGACGCGGATTTCTCGACCCGCTGGGCGATGTTAAAAGCGCTGTTCTGCAAAGGCCTGCCGGTCCCGCCCCAGCGCACGCCGACGCAGATCAAGCGGGGCGAGCAGCGGCTATGGCAGCGCCGGTTTTGTGAGCATCTGATCCAGGATGAAGCGGACCTTGCCGCACATATCAACTATATCCACCAAGCCCCGGTGCAGGCGGGACTGGTGAGCCATGCCGAGAAATGGCAGCACTCCTCCATCCACCGAAATGCGTGCAACGTGCCGCTCACGGCGCTGCCGGGGAGCTCCAA
>CAZPXE010000349.1:0-1051 GCA_964590545.1 uncultured Rhodobacterales bacterium
TATGACGTTGCCGGGGGCAGGGGAGGTGGAGGCGAACGTGCTGTTGAGCGAAGAGAGACTGGCAGGGCCGCTTTAAGCGGCAATGCTGCGTGGGAGTGAGGAGTTTGAATTGATCGGGCTACGCCATCTTTTCCAGCGGTTTTCAAAGCGTTTTCTTGAGGTACGAGCTGCTGGGGCATTGGGTCGTTTGCTTCAGAACTTGGTACTGATTGCGCTTATTTGCTTGGGACTGTTCATCGCCTATTTGCGGATCTCCCGCACCTTGTAGCGGCTCCGAAAATGTGCGGCTTGGGACGCGTTTGCGAGATTAAATTGCGTATAGAGAACGCGGAACGCCGGTCACGCGCAATGTATCCCAAAGTAGACTTTGCACCTGCCGCCACACACAGCTAAGCCGTAAGCAACAAAGAGGAGGCACCCATGGCTGCATTGTTGGACAGCGTCGACCCAAGCGGGCTCGAAGAATTTTCGGTTGTGTTTACGGACCGGTCCCTGAACTCGATGAGCAAATCCTTTCAGGGGGTTATGCGCGACATTCACGAGATGCTCTGCGAGGTGTATGGCGCAGCGGGTGCGGTTGTTGTGCCCGGCGGCGGGACCTTCGGGATGGAGGCTGTGGCGCGGCAATTTGCCAAGGACCGCGATGTGCTGGTGGTGCGGAACGGGTGGTTTTCGTATCGCTGGAGTCAGATCATTGAGACCGGCGGGCTGACCGGTGATGTGACGGTGATGAAGGCGCGGATGACCGGCAATGCGGCGCAATCGCCTTTTGCCCCTGCGCCGATTGATGAGGTCGTTGCGGAAATCCATGCGCAAAAGCCGGGGATTGTCTTTGCACCTCATGTAGAGACGTCTGCCGGGGTGATCCTGCCGAATGACTACGTGACCGCGCTGGCGGATGCCGCGCATGAGGTTGGCGCGTTGATGGTGCTGGATTGCATCGCGTCGGGCTGCGCCTGGGTTGATATGGCTGCAACAGGCGTCGATGTGCTGATCTCCGCCCCGCAAAAGGGCTGGAGCGCTTCGCCTTGTGCGGGTCTTGTGATGCTGT
>CAZPXE010000349.1:1061-4133 GCA_964590545.1 uncultured Rhodobacterales bacterium
GGTTTGGCGCGGCTGGCAGAGACACAATCCGACAGTTTCGCGGTCGATCTGGGCAAGTGGCGCAGCATCATGGAAGCCTATCTGAACGGCGGCCATGCCTATCACGCGACGATGCCCACGGATGCGTTGCGCGCCTTCCGCGATACGATGGTCGAGACCCGCGATTATGGGTTCGACAAGCTGGAAGCAGCGCAGTGGGAGCTGGGCAATGCCGTGCGCGCGATGATGGCCGAGAAGGGTGTGCAATCGGTCGCCGCTGACGGGTTCGGCGCGCCGGGCGTGGTGGTGAGCTACACCAGCGATGCCGACATTCAGACCGGTAAGAGTTTCATGGCCGAGGGGATGCAAATCGCCGCCGGGGTGCCGCTGCAATGCGATGAGCCGGCGGATTTCCGGACGTTTCGGATTGGGCTCTTTGGCTTGGACAAGCTTTACGATGTGCCGGGAACAGTGGCGCGGCTGCAGCGGGTCGTCGATAAGGTGCTGTGATGGCGGGGTGATGTGCGCCTGAGGCGCTTGTTAGCGCACGCCAAGGCCCATTTGCATCAGCGTTTTGCGGATCGGAGCGAGGCCGTAGATGGCTTGCAACCCCATCGCGCGCGCGTCGCGCAGGGGTTGGGCGCTGACTTGGCTGGCGCGGTTGAGCAGGTTAATGCCTTGGACGCGAAGGGAAATATCGCGGTGGCGGGCTGTGTGATAGGCGTCCAGCATCGCCGCGTTGCCGAGGTCGGCGCGGTGTGTGTCCGACAGCTCCAGCAGGCAAGCCAGATCGCGCAGGGACATGTTCAGCCCTTGCGCGCCGATCGGCGGCAAGACGTGGGCAGCTTCGGCCATCAGGGCGACACGTTCGGCGCTCAGCCGTTCGGCTTGCTGCGAGATGATCGGCCAGAGCGTGCGACGTGAGGCCAGTTTCAGCGGTCCGAACAGAGCGCAGGAGCGGGTGGTCATTTCCGCCTCAAACGCCTCTTCGGGCAGGGCGGCAAGCTCTGCGGCGCGGGGGCCATCCTCCATCCAAACGACCGCAGATGAGGGCTGGCCATTGTAATCGGGCAGCGGGACCAGCGTGAATGGCCCACCCGTGCGGTGGATTTCGGTGGAGACGTTGTCGTGCGGGATGGGATGCGTGACAGCGAAGGCGAGGGCCTTCTGGCCATAGCGGTTTGTTTTGACAGGGATTCCGGCGGCCTCGCGCATGGGCGAGCCACGACCGTCGGCGGCGATCACCAGCTTGGCGCGGCATTTGCTGCCATCGCTGAGACCCACGCGCGCTTCGGCGGTTCGGGTGAACAGGGATGTGGTCGAGACGCCGGGGCGGAAATCCACATTGGGTTGGTCGGTGAGGGCCGCGAGCAACTCGCGGCGCAGCAGCCAGTTCGGGAAGTTCCAGCCAAAGGGCAGGTCGGACACATCGGCGCTGCGGAAATCATGGGTGACGCGCGGCTCAGGATCGGTGCCACCCGCATCAACGATGCGCATGATCTCGAGCGGGGCGGCATGGGGCGCGAGCCGGTCCCAAATGCCCGCCGCCATCAACACCTCTCGGGCCGGTTGCAGCAGCGCGGTGGAGCGCAAATCGGAGCCGTCCACGTCCCGCTGGGTGATGGGCGGGGCCGGATCGACGCAAGTGACGGTGAAGCCTTTCGCGCCGAAGGCCAGCGCAGCGGTCAGCCCGGCGATCCCGCCGCCGGAAATGAGGATATCGGTCTGGGTCATGGGGGTAAGTTAGTGGGCTGGCGCGCGGGTGTGAGGTGGCACGCTGACGCGGGGGGCGGTGCGCTGGGGCAGAAACGCTCTTTGCGCAATCAGCACGTTTCCAAAGCACACAACGGCGGGCGGAGCGAAATTCCAGCGCACAGGAAAAACACCTTATATTTCACGCGCGCATCGGCCATTCGATACGAAACCGTCGAAGCGAGATACGTTGCGTGTCGTTTGATTGCCCTGACAATCCCGGCCTTTATGAGTTCGGCCCGTGCCTGGGAGCCCCTGTCGTGTTCCGCAAAATCAGGTTGGCAGATACTTCGGAGACGACTTGCGGCATGTCGGGGTTTTCAATTCTGTCGAGCAGTACGCGCGCCAAACTGCGCCCCAGCTTCACGGGCGAGACCGACAAGGTGCTGAGAGGTGGTGTCGCTAAAGCCGCGTCCTCGATGTCGTCAAAGCCAATGACCGATACGTCTTTCCCAGGTTGAAGTCCCGCGCGCACCAATCCCAGACAGGCCCCTAACGCGACCATGTCACCATTGCAGACAACTGCGGTTACTTTCCGGTGCGTCTTCAAAAGCTGCGTTATTGCTTGCAGCCCGGCAAGTTTATTGTCCTCGCATTTCCAAACGATCTTCTTGGAAGAAGCGCATTGCGCCATCGCGTCCTTGTAGCCTGCAATGCGTTGTTCGCGCACGGCGGTTTCGTCGAATCCACCAAGATAGGCGATGTTTCGATGCCCAAGGTCGATCAGGTGCTGCGTTGCAGTCTTGGAGGCCTCGGCATTGCGGATGCCAACGTGGTCCAACTTGGGATGGGCGCGCCTCATGAACGATACGACGGGTATGTGATGTGTCACGAGCAGGTCAAATGTTTCGATGGGCGTGTTGATGCTGGGCACCCAAAGCAAACCGCCGCGCCCATGACGGATAAATGCTTCCATTTGGCGGCTTTGTCTGACCGGGTCGTCCCGTGTATCGACAATCGACACCAGATAGCCTTCCGCCTCTAGTAGATCGACAACCCCTTCGACCACTTCGGCGTTGAACGGGTTACCAAGTTGGTTGATGACGAAGCCGACTTCCCGGTTTTCACCTGACCGCATCGCTGCCGCGCGAGAGTTCGGCACGTAGTGGAGATCGCGCGCAGCATTGAACACTTTTTCACGCGTGGCCTGTGAGATTCTGCCCTCGCCACGAATGACTTGGCTCACGGTTGCGACGGACACCCCGGCGGCAGCGGCGACAGTGCTGAGTGTTGGCTTAGGCGGCGTGTGCATTCAGGCTTGGCCCCGGTTTCAGTCCAAAATCTGCATGTGCGAGGCATTTTCGCGAAGCAAAGGTGGCCCCTTTTCGAGCGGAAATAACG
>CAZPXE010000350.1:0-4131 GCA_964590545.1 uncultured Rhodobacterales bacterium
CGCGGGCAAGTCGCGTCAGATACTTCCCGTATTCCGTCTTCAGGAACGGCTTGGCCAATTCTTCCAGATCCGCATCCGTAACCCAGCCCATCACATGCGCGACCTCTTCGGGGCAGCCGATTTTCTGGCCCTGACGCTTCTCGATTGTACGCACAAACTCTCCGGCCTCAATCAGGCTGTCATGGGTGCCGGTATCCAGCCAAGCATAGCCCCGACCCATCCGCTTCACATCAAGCGCGCCTTCCTCCAGATACATCTCCAAAAGCGAGGTGATCTCCAACTCGCCCCGCTCCGAAGGCTTGACCGCCCGCGCCCGCGCGGGCGCCTCTGCATCCAGAAAATAAAGCCCCGTGACCGCAAGATTGGAGGGCGGCACAGTGGGCTTCTCGATGATCTCATTGGCCCGCCCATCAGGCCCGAACCCGACCACACCATAGCGTTCGGGATCGGCGACCTGATAACCAAACACCGTCCCGCCTGAAGTTTGTGCGGCGGCGTCCTGCACCATGCCCTGCAAGTCGTGGCCGAAATAGATGTTATCTCCAAGGATCAGCGTCGAGGCCGCGCCATCCAGAAACTCTTCCGCCAAGATAAACGCCTGCGCCAGACCATCTGGGGAGGGCTGGGTGATATATTCGAGCCGGATCCCCCATTTGCTGCCATCCCCAAGGAGCCGCTTGAACTGCGCCTGATCCTCTGGCGTGGTGATGATCGCGATCTCTTTCAGCCCGGCCAGCATCAGCACCGTCAGCGGATAATAGATCATCGGCTTGTCATACAAGGGCAGCAATTGCTTAGAGACGGCCATGGTAATCGGATAAAGCCGCGTCCCCGAACCTCCGGCCAGAATGATCCCTTTTCGTGCGAGTGCATTTGCCATGGATACGGCCCCCGTCATGCCTGAGTTCTACAATCGAGCGTGTTTAACCCAGCGCCGACTTATATTTCGCACAAGCTGAGGTATAGGAGAACTACGGCAATCCTTTGACCATTGGAGGTGATAGGGGCTGGTTGTGTTTTTTTAGCACTAACTTTTCGGGTCTATACGCCAAAGAGACGTTTGAACCGGGACAGTCCCTAGGGTGTTGGGATAGGACCGCCAAACTGCGTGGGGGTATAGATGTGAGGGTGCATGACGTATCTGGGTGACGTATCCGCAGGGCGGGACAATAACCTGAACCTGATCCGGGCCATTGCGGCGACGCTGGTGCTGGTCAGCCATGCCTGGCCGATCGCCAATGGTGTGGGCACCATTGAGCCGCTGAAATTGGCCACAGGCCATACGCTGGGCTCGATCTCGGTCTTTGTCTTCTTTGCGATTTCGGGATTTCTGATCACCATGAGCTTTGAGCGCTCTTCCTCCTGGGTCAGCTTCATGGTGGCGCGGGTGTTGCGCCTGCTTCCCGGTTTGGTGGTGAGCCTGCTGCTGGTGGCGCTGATCATGGGACCGCTGGTCACAACGCTGGGCCTGTTGGCATATTATACCGCGCCTGAGACATGGACCTTCATCCTGCGCAACACGACGCTGGTCTTTCTGCAATTTGGTTTGCCGGGGGTGTTTCTGGACAATGCCTATCCGGAAGTCGAAGGCTCGATCTGGACATTGATTTATGAGGTGATCTGCTATCTCGGGGTCTTTGCCCTTGGTATGCTGGGGATCCTGCGCCGCGGCGTTCTGGCGGCAGTGGTGTTTGCTGCTTATCTGGCGCTCTGGCTCTGGAGCGAGCATACGGGCATCGACAACACGCGGCTGGCCCATCTGCAGATGCTGTCACTCCCCTTCGTGATCGGGGCAGGGCTTTATCTGCTGCGCCGCTTTATCGTGCTGTCGCTTCCGCTGGCCGGGCTGCTTTGGGCGCTGGTCTGGGTCGTGGCGCAAACGCCCCTTGCCGGGGTGGGGTATGATCTGATGCTGATGCTGGCGCTCAGCTATTCGGTGTTCTGGCTCGGCTATATACCGGGCGGCCCGCTGCGGGCGTATAATCGGATCGGGGATTATTCCTACGGGATTTATATCTATGCGTTCCCGCTGCAGGGGCTGATGATCTGGTGGCATGGCAGCCAGACCCCGTGGGAAAATATCCTCTGGGCCCTGCCGCCCACGCTGATCCTGTCGGTGCTGTCGTGGCATCTGATTGAGGGGCCAGCCATGGGAATGAAGGGCAGGGTGGTTAATGGCGCTCTGCGGCTGCTGCCGCCGCGTCTGGCCGCGTATAAGCCCTGATCTTCTGACGGCACATCAGAGCCTCTGTTGGATGCCTCCGGCGGGAGTATTTAGGGAGACTCGAAAGGGTGCATCACCCCTTTGCGTCTAGATCGCGCAGGACCTGCCCAAGGCTGGCTTGCCAATCCGGGGGGGTGATGCCGAAGACCTCGGTTGTGCTGGTCATATCCATTCGGGAGTTTTTGGGCCGGGCGGCCGGGGTGGGGTAGGCCTCGCTTGGGATGCCGGTCACGGTCACGCTCTTGCCCGCCTGGCGGAAGGTTTCGCGCGCGAAGCCGGCCCAGCTCGTCGCGGGGGCGCCGGCGAAATGGTAGATCCCTGAGCGGGCTGTTCCGGTCCCGAATGCCTCTGCCATGGTCAGCAGTGCTGCTGCGATGTCGCCTGCTGCCGTTGGCCCGCCGATCTGATCCTCGACGACATTCAGTGCATCCCGGCTTTCAGCCAGCCGCAGCATGGTTTTCACAAAGTTGCCGCCATGGGCTGAAAACACCCATGAGGTCCGCAGAATGGCGTAATCCCCGCCCTCAGCGGCGATAAGCGCCTCACCAGCGGCCTTTGATCGTCCGTAGGCTCCCAGAGGTGCGATTGGGTCTGACGGCGCCCAAGGGGCCTCTCCGCCGCCCTCAAACACGTAATCGGTGGACACATGCAGGAACGGGATCGCCTGCGCTGCCGCATAGCGGGCCATTGCACCGGGGGCTGCGCCGTTGATCGCGGTGGCCAGGGTCTCTTCCTCTTCGGCTTTGTCCACAGCGGTATAGGCGGCGGCGTTGATGATGAGGGCAGGGGCGTGGGTGCTTAGGATATCGGGCAGGGTTTCTGGGTGGGAGAGATCCGCAGCGCTCCGATCGAGATAGGTGGCATCGGGCATGCGGGCCTGCAATTCGCGGGCGACTTGGCCGGTTTTGCCAAAGACGAGAAGGGTGGTGGGATCGATGGTCATGGGACGCTCCTCGGCATGGTTTGGCTGTTGGCGGGGTTTTGGCACAGGTGCGGGGTGCAGGGAAGTGTGTGTGTCTCGCCAGAGGCGAGCGAGGAGGAGACGCCAGAGGCGAGCGAGGAGGAGACGCCAGAGGCGAGCGGGGAGGAGATGCCAAAGGCGAGTAGGGAGCAAAAGTCAGAGGCAGGCCGCGCTTTGCCTTGACAAATTTTGCAATATGACCAAAATTATGACCATAATTATAGGAGCCATCTGATGCAGGTCGCCATCGCCGAAGGCAAAGCGCAATTTGCCGAACTTGTTCGCAAAGCCGAAGCGGGGGAGAAGATCACGATCACCCGCCATGGCCGCGTTGTGGCCGAACTGGTGGGGGCCTCTCCTGCGCCGCGCCGCGCTTTGATTGGCGCTCTGAAAGGTCAGATCGAGATTGGTGAGGATTTCGACGAGATCCCTGACGGGTTTAGCGCCGCCCTTGGCGCGCCGATCGATCCTCTGCCGTGAAGCTTCTGCTGGATACGCATATCATTCTGTGGGCCTTGAATGACGATCCGCGTTTGTCAGCCCATCACCGGGCGGCGCTTGATGGGGATGCTGCGCTGATCGTCAGTGCGGTGTCGATCTGGGAGATCTCGATCAAATGCGCCCTTGGGAAACTGGTCGCCCCAGAGAATATCGCTGAGGTCATTCGCGCGGCCGGATGCCAGCCTTTGGCCATCACATGGGCGCATGCAGACAGGGCAGGGCGCCTTCCTGCCCATCACGCAGACCCGTTTGACCGTCTTCTTATTGCTCAGGCGCAGTGCGAAGACCTGCCGCTGGTCACGGCGGATAAGGCGTTCACGGCCTATGACGTGGCGCTGCACTAAGGCTTACGCGCTGAACGGGCTGTCCCAGTCCTTGAAAAGCGGGGCAGCGGCGTCCTTGTCCGAGAGGGTAGGGGGGGTATCGATCCCCCAGTCAATGCCAA
>CAZPXE010000351.1:0-4127 GCA_964590545.1 uncultured Rhodobacterales bacterium
ACGATCAACTGGTGCTGCAACGCCGCGCTGGATCGGCTGGGCTTTGCCACGTCGGGCGATTTGGCAGCATTCTGGCGGCATGCAAGCACGGGTGAAACGAAGGAATGGTGCGCCAACGCGTTGGCGTCCGGCGAGATCATCGAAGTCGCCATCGAAGCCACCGATGGCAGCACCCGCACCCATTTCGCCCGGCCCTCGCTGCTGGGCGAACCTGCGCCCGCCCCGCACAGTTCCACGCGCGTGCGCGTGCTGTCGCCTTTCGACCCGGCCCTGCGCGACCGCAAGCGGGCCAAGCGGCTCTTTGGCTTCGATTATACGATCGAGATTTTTGTGCCCGAAGCAAAACGGCAATTCGGCTACTATGTCTTCCCGATCCTCCAAGGCGACCGGCTGATCGGGCGCGTGGATATGAAAGCGTTTCGCGATAAAGACGTGCTGCGCGTGCGCGCCCTGTGGCCAGAGCCGAAGGTGCGCTGGGGCAAGGGGCGTGTGGCGGCGTTTGAGGCGGAAGTTGATCGGCTGACACGTCTGGCCGGGGTTTCTAAGATTGAGTACGCGGCGGACTGGTTGCGCATCTAAGCACGGTAGCGGTGCCCAGCGCCGGACCGGGGGCTGGCGCCACCACGGCAATTCGGCTCGATTTATGGCAGCCAAGATAGCGCGACGGATATGCGTGGCACCAAGCTGAGCCAAAGCGCCAGACCGTCACGCCAAAGGCGTGCCGCCTATGGATCGGCGCACCTTTGGTGCGACGGGCCGGTCCGGCGCTGGCCACGGCGGCTTTGCCTTGGTTCCGTGGCCGGGGTGCTCCACAACAACGGTGTCAGTCTTACCTTGCAACTTCCCACGCAATCCCCACACCTTGCGCGCATGACACGCGTTCTGATTCACTCCCGCACGCCCCAGCGCCATATCGCGCGCCTGACAGGCGACCACCCCAGCGTCCAGTTCGACAGCTGCGACAGCTTCACTGGGCTGCCCGCCAAACTGGGCAGCTTCCAGCCGGATGCGATGTTCTCGGTGAACTTCACCGCCGCTGACCCCTACCCGCGCGCGGCGGTGCATGGCTGCGAGAGCCTTAAATGGTTCTCAACAGGTGGCTCTGGGACAGATCACATCTCAGGCTGGGACCCGGTCAAGCTGACCGTCACCAATTCTGCCGGGGTGGCCGCGCCTGTGATGGCGGAATATGTGCTGGCCTGCGCGATGCATTTCAATCTGGATATCCCCGGCATCCTCGCGGACCAGACCGCCCGCCGCTGGGATGAACAGCGCCGCGTGCGCTCGCTGGCCGGGCAGACCTTGCTGATCGTCGGCCTCGGCTCCACGGGCCGCGTGGTGGCAGAGCGCGCCAAGGCTTTCGGCATGACCGTCCTCGGCACCCGCGCCAATCCGCGCGCAACGCCCCATGTTGACGAGGTATACGGCGCGGACAGCCTGCCCCAGTTGTGGCCGCGTGCGGATGTGATCGCCATCTGCACACCGCGCCTGCCCTCGACCCTTGGTCTCGTGGACCGTGCCGCCCTCGCGCTGATGAAACCGGACGCGATACTGATCAACGTGGCGCGCGGCGGAGTCGTGAAGGAAGACGCCCTTATGGAAGCGCTTACATCCGGGCAACTGCGCGCCGCGGCGATGGATGTGTTCGCCGCCGAACCCCTGCCCGCAGATGACCCGATCTGGTCCGCGCCGAACCTGCTGATCTCGCCCCATTGCTCTGCCGTTTATGACGGATGGGAGGAGAGCGCCGTCGCGATGTTCTCTGAAAACCTTGGCCGCTATTTGCGGGGCGATGCGCTGTCCAATGTGGTCGACCCGTCAAAAGGATACTGAACGCGGCCCTTCGCAGCGCAAGGTGCCATGCGCAGAAAGGTCAGAGTCGTTGTCACAACATTATCCGCAGATAATCATGACCTTTTTCCTGTTCCGCAGGGCCCGTTAAGGTTTCATCTTGCAGCCTGCCCGCGATAATGCATCCTGCCCGCAGAACGACCCAAAGGCCGCATAATGCCCACCACCCATGACAGCGCCGACGATATCCGCAACCGCGACATCCTGATCTACGTCAACGGCGCGCTCAAGCACCGGGACGAAGCGATGGTCTCGGTCTATGACAGCGGCTTTCTGCTGGGCGACGGGATGTGGGAGGGAATGCGGCTTTACAACGGCAAATGGGCCTTCTTCGACGATCACATGGACCGCTTTTTCAACTCCTGCAAAGCGGTGCGGCTGGATGTGGGGATGGACCGGGCGGGCATTCTGGACGCGCTGACCATGACCGCAGAGGCGAACGGGATGAGCGACAACGCCCATTGCCGTCTGATGCTGACGCGGGGGGTGAAGGTGAAACCGTTCCAGCACCCGTCCCTGTCGCGTTCCGGGCCAACACTGGTGATCATCATGGAGCACTCCACCCCCGCCGCCGATCTGCAGGGCAAAGGCATCCGCCTTGCCGCGGTGCCGCAGGTGCGCGGCTTGCCCCATGCGCAGGATGCGAAATTCAACTCTCATTCCAAACTGAACTGTGTGATTGCCTGCCTTCAGGCCGAAGCGGCGGGCGCGGATGAAGCGCTGATGCTCGACCCCCATGGCTTTGTGAACACGACCAATGCCTGCAACTTCTTCATCGTCCGCAAAGGGGAACTTTGGACCTCGACCGGGGATTATTGCATGAACGGGGTGACACGGCAGAAGGTGATTGATCTGGCCCGCGCCGATGGCATCCCAGTCTTCGAAAGGAACTATTCGCTGTATGAAGCCTACTCCGCCGATGAAGCCTTCCTGACCGGAACCTTTGGCGCGCAAACTCCGGTGGCCAGCATCGACGGAACCAAGATTGGCGAGGGCACGCGCCCGGTGATGCAGCGCATCCAAACGCTCTACAAGACGGCCATCGCAGCGGATACGGGCGCAGAATTGTGAGTGACTACCCGATGATAGCTACGGTCGGCATGTCCGGCCTGACCGTCACCTTCGCGGGCGAGATGTCGGACCAAGGCAATCGCGCCGCCATTGCTTTTCGCGCGCTGGTCGATGCGCAGGGCTGGCCGGAGGTGACAGAGACCGCCTCGACCCTTGTTTCTTGCTACATCGCGGCAGACCTGACGGTGGTCGACCCGGATGATCTTATCGCGCGGCTGGAACCTCTGGTCGCCTCCCGCGATTGGTACGGCGAAGCGCTACCCGCTGGGCGCAAACTGTGGACCCTGCCGTGCTGTTTCGACGGCGAGGCTGCGCCGCAGATGGAGGATGCAGCGCAGGCGGCGGGGCTTTCGGTTCACAATGCGCAAGGCAGCCTTATGAACGCCCGCGTGCGGGTGATCACGCTGGGCTATGCGCCGGGGCAACCCTATTTGGGCACGCTGGGACCGGAGTGGAGCATTCCGAGGCAATCCGCCCTGACCCCACAAGTGCCCGCCGGCGCGCTGGTGGTGGCGATCCAGCAGCTTGTGATTTTCACCGCTGCGATGCCGACCGGCTGGCGGCATATCGGGACAACGCCATTTCGCACCTTTGATCCCGCGCGCGAGGTGCCTGTCGCCCTAACCCCCGGTGATGAGATGCGTTTTGCCGCGATCACCGAAGCGGAACTGGCCGAGTTGCAGGCAGGCGACAGCCTTGGCGGTGCGACGTGGGAGGCGCTGCCATGAGCGCGGCTCTGATCGTCCATCAAGCAGGGCCAGCCGTTTCGCTGCAAGACCTCGGGCGGCCCGGCTATGTGGCGGCGGGGCTGACCAAAGGCGGCGCGATGGACCCGCTGGCTTTGGCAGAAGCGGCGGCGCTGCTCGCGCGGCCTGTTGGCGCGGCGATAGAAATGGTTGGCGCGGGCGGCACGTTCGAAGCCACCGCCGATTGCCGGATTGCCCTGACCGGGGGCGAGATGCAGGCGGGGCTGGATGGCAAGGCGCTGACATGGAACGCGGTGCATTTCGTGGCGGCGGGCAGCACGATCACCATCGGCGGGGTTCGCAAAGGGGCGATTGGCTATCTGAGTGTTGGCGGCGGGTTCGATACGCCGCGCCTGATGGGCTCGCAAAGCGCGCATCCGTCTGCGGGGCTGGGCCGACCGCTTGCCCCGGGCGATGTACTGCCTTTGGCTGGGCCTGATCCGCAGGGGCGCGTCGGCT
>CAZPXE010000352.1:0-4126 GCA_964590545.1 uncultured Rhodobacterales bacterium
TGGATATTGCACGGGCTTTGGCCGAAATACCACCGCGGCTGGCCCAGTTTTTGCCAGACGCTCGAACGCGCGCCCTCGCGCCGGATGACGTCAGAGATGTCGGACATCATGGGCACGTCCGGCCTCGCATGGCACCAGTGGAAGAAACACGGTACCTGCACGGGGCTGTCGGCCACCGCCTATTATGAGTTGTCGCGCGAGGCGTATGGCCGCGTCACCCGGCCCGAGATTTTCCGCAAGCTCGACAAACCCGTCCGCCTGCCCGCCTCGGTCGTCGAAGACGCGTTTCTGAAAGCGAACCCGGGTATCGAGGCGGATGGGCTGACCATCACCTGCCGCGACGGGCATATTCAGGAAGCGCGCGTTTGCCTGTCCAAAGACCTGAGCCCCGTCCCCTGTGGTCGCGATGTGATCAAGGATTGCACGCTGGATCGGGCCATGTTCACACCGGTGCGATAAACAAAAAAAGGGGCTGCACAATGGCAGCCCCGAGCACTGATTACTTAATTCTGTTTGCGCTGGATGTTTAACGTCGGCGCATCATCGCAAAACCACCCATCCCGGCCACCAGCAAAAGTGCCGACGCAGGAAGCGGCACAGTTGGCGCGGGCGAGGTGTTGGCCAAAGGCGCAAGTCGCGCAGTTACGACATCCTGCCTGTCCGGGTTGGACAGGAAAGCGATGTCGTAAACACCGGTCTGCGCGCTATCCAAGCCGTTCAGATAATCCATTGCCTCATTGACAACCGACGCGTTACCACCAATCCGAACATCCCCGGTTTGCAAATCATAGTTTTCGTCGCCCTCATGGACGATTTCCCATAGCGCCACCTGGAAAGCCGCTGCCTCTATAGACGTATCAATGGCGGCATACCTGCTAGAGAACAGCCGGTCGATGTTCTGCAGAATGCGGCCACCAAACAGATCGGCCGAGACAGTGTAAGTCACATCCGATTGCAAGGCTTGCGCAAGTTCTACACAGAACGCCGCGAAATCACCAAGTCCGCCAGTTCCACTGAGTTGAAACCGTCCGGCGGACGCACTCCCATCATAGAGACCGCCCTGACCCAACTGCGGGTCATTTGGCGTGCTGATAGTGACCGTTTCCTCCAGCTGTTCCTCGCCGAACGGCGAGCCCGGGACCTGATAGGTCACGTCAACCGTCGAGGCCTGAGCCGTGCCGGCACAAATCATAACCGCGACTGCTGCCGGCGCATACATACTACGCAACATCTGCAGACTTCCTGTGTTCAATGCCCCCGCACCGACCGTGTCGGACCCCGCACACCCGATCTAAGCGGCGAATGGTTAACGTGGAAGCACAGAGTGCCGAGGCCACACAATGACCTTAGTTCCGTCGCTCGGCTGGAAACAAAGCGCGGCAAAGCTCTCAATTTGAAAGGGTACGAGAAACAGGCGCGTTGCAAAACAACAACACACCCTAAAACGCGGAAATCACACGGTTAGCACGGTACTACCTGTGGTTTTGCGTGCCTCAAGCGCGCGATGTGCGTCGGCCACATCATCCAGCGCGAAGCGCTGGTCAATCCGAATTGTTACAGCCCCAGACATCACTTTGTCGAATAGCCTTGCCGCCATCTCGCGCAGCGCATCGGGGTTTCCGATATGGGTGAACAAGGTCGGACGTGTGATCTTCAGCGACCCTTTCTGCCCCAGCACACCGATATTCACCGGCGGCACCGGCCCAGACGCGTTGCCGAAGGAGATAAACATCCCCAGCGGCTTCAAACAGTCGAGCGAGCCATCAAACGTGTCTTTGCCCACGGCGTCCATGACCACATCAACCCCTCCACCACCGGTCAACTCCCGGACCTGTGGAACGAAATCACTACTGCGGTAGTTGATGCAATGGACCGCGCCATGCTCTCGCGCCAGCGCGCATTTCTCGTCGGTGCCCGCCGTGCCGATCAGCGTGATGCCTTCCGAGCGCGCCCATTGGCAGGCGATCAGCCCCACACCGCCAGCGGCTGCCTGAAACAACACTGTGTCCCCTGCGCCCAGCGGCGTTGTGCGATGAAACAGATATTCTGTCGTCAGACCTTTCAGCATCATCGCAGCCGCCACATCGAAAGGCACGTCGTCGGGCAAAGGGACAACTTGAGCCGCAGGCATAATCCGCGCCTCGGCATAAGCGCCCGGCGGCATGGCGGCATAGGCCGCGCGATCCCCTTCTTTCAGATGGGTAACGCCCGCGCCCACGGCATCGACCACCCCGGCCGCCTCCATGCCCAAGGCATGTGGGAACTCCAGTGGATAGAGCCCCGTTCGCTGATACACGTCGATATAGTTTAGCCCGACCGCCTTATGCGCAATCCGAATTTCTCCGGGTCCAGGATCACCAACTTCGCGGTCGACGATCTTGAACTCTTCCGGCCCGCCCGCTTTCTCGATTATCGCTGTCTTTGCCATCTTCTATGCCTCCAATATCGACCTGCGCGCCGCATCCCGGCTTCGCTTGGCCCCATAAACTCCGCAGGGGTCTGGGGGTGCGAAACCCCCAGTCCAACCTCACACCTTCAACACGATCTTTCCGATATGCGTGGACCCTTCCATCCGCGCATGGGCCCCTGCGGCATCCTCCAATGGGAATTCACTATCCATCACTGGCGCAATCCGCCCCGCATCTAGCAGCGGCCAAACGGCCTCGCGCAGGTCTTGCGCAATGCGCGCCTTGGCCAGATCGCTTTGCGGGCGCAAGGTGCTGCCGGTCATGGTGAGCCGCCGGGTCATCAGCTGAGCAAAGTTCACCTCTGCCTTCGGCCCTTGCAGAAACGCGATTTGCACAAGCCGCCCATCATCGGCCAGCGCCTTGAGGTTGCGCGCGATGTAGCTGCCGCCGACCATACACAGGATCTCATCCGCGCCGCCTTCGGCACGCATCTTCTCTACGAAGTCATCCTCGCGGTAGTTCCACGCCGCCTCCGCACCAAGTTCCACGCATTTGGCGCATTTCTCGTCCGACCCGGCGGTTGCAAAGACCCGTGCGCCCAGAGCCGAGGCCAATTGGATCGCCGTCGTTCCGATCCCCGACGAGCCGCCATGCACCAACAATTTCTCCCCCGCCTGCAAACCGCCACGGGTGAAGACGTTGGACCAGACGGTGAAGAATGTCTCGGGCAGGCAAGCGGCCTCTTTCAGCCCCATCCCTTCGGGCAAGCGCAGGCAATGAGCCGCCGGGGTCGCGACGTATTCGGCATAGCCTCCACCGGGCAGCAGCGCGCAGACTTGATCGCCAACCTCGATGCCTTCCGCGCCGGGGCCAACCTCGACCACCTCGCCGGACGCTTCCAGCCCCGGCAAATCGCTCGCCGTTGGGGGCGGCGCGTACATCCCGGCGCGTTGCAATGCGTCGGGGCGGTTCACCCCGGCATAGGCCACTTTGATCACCACTTGCCCATGGCCTGCTACCGGGCGCGGGCGCTCAACCGGGGTCAACACTTCCGGCCCGCCGGGTTGTGAGATTTCGACGGCGCGCATTGTGTCTGTCATGATTGGTGATCCCTGTCGTCAACTTGTCCGTATTCACCCTAAACCGCGCATCCGCGCCGACAAGCCGAAAGACACGCCCATGCTCATCGTCAGTTATAGTGTGAACCTGCTGGTTCTGATCCCTTTGCTCTCCGCGTTCGCCTTGAACCCAGCGCATATCGATCCGGTTTTCGGCGGCGATACCGACGCGCGTCGCATTCTGGTCTGCCTGTATGCAACGATTGCGTTGGTCAGTGCCGTTGGCTTGGGTTTGGCCCTTTCAGGGCAAACAGTGCTCGCAACGCAGTTGGGCATGACGTTGTTCGCGATGCAGATCGCTTACAAGCTGATGACAGTGCCAATGGTGGGCCTTGCAAGCCCGGTCGTGATCACGAACCTTGTGGTGGTGGCCGTTCACACTGCGACATTGCTGAGCTTGTGGCGTGGACGGGCAGTTGCGCTCGCGTAAGAAAAACGCGAGCTGTGCCAAAGCCAGACCGCGGGTTGGCGAGGGCAATTGATTTTACGGCTCATTTTGTTTCCGCAAACTTGGCGAGCAGAATGAAGGACGCGCCCAGCTTAGACAAAAAGCCAGCCCGGGGGGCGGTCTGGCTTTGGCACGGCGGCCTTCGGCCTTGA
>CAZPXE010000353.1:0-538 GCA_964590545.1 uncultured Rhodobacterales bacterium
CCATGGCGATCAGGGCGATGACGAACCCGGCCAGTAGGCTCTCGCCAAACTGCGCCTTGCGCATGGTCGAGAGCACCTCCCAGCCGATATCCGACGTGCCGCCGATAATCGCGGCGATGATGACCATGGACAGCGCGGCCATCGTGGTCTGGTTCACGCCGAGCAGCATCTGGCCCCGCGCCGAGGGCAAGCGCACCTTCCAGAACAACTGCGCCGGGGTTGCGCCGGACATCAACCCGGCCTCGATAATCTCGCCCGGCACGCCGCGCAGGCCCAGAATGGTGTTCCGAACCATCGGCGGGAAGGCGAACAGGATGGAGGCGACAAGGCCAACGGTGGTGCCAAAGCCGAACAGGATCAGGATCGGCAACAGATACGCGAAAGCTGGGATCGTTTGCAGCAAATCGAGCATTGGCATGATGATGCGCCGCGCGCGGGCCGAGTAAAACCCCAGCACGCCGAAGCCGAACCCCGTCGCCACCGCCATCGGCACCGAAATCAGCACCAGCGCCAACGAGTTCATCGACTCCGTCCAGTA
>CAZPXE010000353.1:548-4124 GCA_964590545.1 uncultured Rhodobacterales bacterium
CAAACAGCGCCAGCCGCCAGCCGGAGCCGATCCAGCCGAGCAGCACAAAGACCGCCGCTGTCACGGCCCAAGGCAGCGCCTGCAACAACGCCTGAGCGCCTTTGACGGGCCATTCGAGCAGCCTGCCAATGCCTTTGAAAAACGGGCCGGTCGCATCGGTAAAGGCCCGCATCCCGGTGTTCATCGGGTCGGTGGGTGAGACCACCCAAGCGTCTGGATATTTCGCCAAGGGCCCGCCCAGCGCGAACAACACCAGCGTCAGCACCGCCAGCGCCAGCCAGATCAGCGGCGCGGCACGGCCCGTCATGCGCGGACCTCGGCAGGCTCCGGCACGCCGCTCGCCAGCGCTTTGACCACATCACGCGCGCGGATGCCGCCGATATCGCTGCCATCGGGGCCTGTGACCATGACGCCCGCTTCGTGGTCGGCAAGGTAGGGGAGAAGCGAGGCAAGGTTGGCGCTCGCCTCAATCCGCCCCATGCCTTGCGCAAACTGGCGCTCTGGGTCGGCGATGTCGCCTGCGGTCAGAACAACCTCCCACGGCACATCATTGGTGAATTCGCGCACATAATCGTCGGCAGGGTTCAGGATCAGGTCGACCGGACGCCCGATCTGCACCACCTGCCCGTCGCGCATGATCGCCATGCGGTCCGCGATGCGCAGGGCTTCGAGAAAATCATGTGTGATGAAGACGATAGACTTGTGCAACTCTCGTTGAAGCCGCAGAAACTCGTCCTGCATCTGCCGCCGGATCAACGGGTCCAGCGCGGAAAACGGCTCATCCAGAAACCACAATTCCGGCCCTACGGCGAGGGAGCGGGCAATTCCCACCCGTTGCTGTTGACCGCCGGAAAGCTGGCTGGGGAAGCTGGCCTCGCGCCCGCCAAGACCCACCAGATCAATCATTTCCTGCGCCTTGGCGCGGCGCTCGGCCTTGGGCAGGCCCTGCACTTCCAGTGGGAAGGCCACGTTGTCGAGCACCGACAGATGCGGCATCAGGCCGAAATTCTGGAACACCATGCCCATCTTGCGGCGGCGCGTGTCGATCAGCTGCTTGGATGATTGTGCCAGAAGGTTTTCACCGTCCAGCATGATCTCGCCCGCCGTCGGTTCCACAATGCGCGACAGGCAGCGCACCATCGTGGATTTGCCCGAGCCGGACAGGCCCATAATCACGAAAATCTCGCCCACATGGACGTCGAAACTCACATTCGCGGCGGCAACGATATGCTCTGCATCGCGGATCGTTTGCGCATGGTCGCGGGCGGCATCAGGCGCGGCGTAGGCCGCTGTTCCGCCAGAGAAAAATTGCGCAGGTTTGTTGCCGTAGACTTTCCAGACATTGCGGCAAGAGAGTTTGACCTCGGACACGGGGGGCGGTCTCCGTTCGTAGGGAAGATGGATCGCTTCTGCACCCGCAAAAGCAAAACGGGGGCGCTTGGTGGCGCCCCCGAGTGTCTGGCTTAGCTCATCCAGGCTTTCCAAGTGGCATCGTTGTCTTTCATCCACTCGGCCACGGCGTCTTCGACCGACATGCCATCCTGATCGACCTTCTTGATCAGGGCGTTCTGCACATCGTTCGAGATCGACATTTTCTCAATCGCGGCAAAGGCTTTCGGGAAGTCATCGGCAAAGCTGCCGCTGACGATCTTCTGCACTTTGGCTTGCGCGAAGCCGCACGCATCGCCGCGTTCCTGTGGGCCTTGGCTTTCGCAATCGGCTTCCACGCGGTCCCATGTGACGATGTCCAGCTCGGTCTCGGCAAAGATCCAGTGGGGCTGCCAGAACATCATGATCATCGGCTGTTCGGTGGCAATCGCGGCTTTCATCTCGGCCAGCATCGCACCTTCAGAGCCACCCGCAACGGGCTGGAACGGCAGGCCAATCTGCGCAACCAGATCCTTGGAGCGGGTGCCCCAGTCCGCAGGATAGGTGATCAAGCGGCCATTCGGGAAGGTCTCTGCCGCGGCGAAAGCCTGCGCGCATTCATAAAGCGCCTCATAGGCCGGAAGGCCGGGGCATTTGGCTTCCATGTAGGGCGGATAGAACCAGCCTTCTTTCGGCTCAAGACCCAGCTCGCCCACAACGTTGATATCGCCCGCCTCGACGGCTTTGGGATAGATATCGCCCACATTGTTGGTCCAGATTTCCGGGTTGAAATGCAGCGAGCCGTCCGCGATGGCGGCGAATTGCGGCACGGCGCCGGCGGTGACGTATTCGACGGTAAAGCCCATCTCTTCCAACACTTCGCCCGCGATCTGCGCGCTCAGGTGTTGGCCGGTCCATTCGTTCTTGGCGATCTTGATGGTGCCTTCGGCCAGCGCCCCCCCGGCCAGCATGGCCAGTCCGGTTGCCAGCGCGGCTGCTTTACGTGATACGGTCATCATCGACTCCCTGTCGTGTTCCTTGGTTAATCTGCGGAAAATAGACCATTGGTCAGTTTTTTTGTCAAACGGTATGTTTTTTTGACCTGTGGACCCTGCAGTGTTAGCGTGCAGGTTCAACTGGACCAAAGCTGATGCCCCGCAAACGTATCCGAGATATCCGCCGCGCCGAGCTTGCCCAAGCCGCCTTTGACGAGCTTGTGGCGTCCGGCATGCGCGGCACGACGCTCGAGCGGGTGGCGACGCGGGTTGGCGTGTCGAAAAGCGTGGTGCTGCATCATTTCAAGGACAAGAACGCCCTGTTTGAAGTGGTGATGCGCCGGGCCAATGCGAAACTGTCGGACGGGGTGATCGAGCTTTTGCGCCATGCCGAGACGCCGATTGAGCGGCTTTATGCGGTTTTTGTCGGTAACTTCGCCGAAACGGTGTTCAATCAGCCTGTCTGTCAGGCGTGGATTACGCTTTGCGCCGAGGCTGCGCAGAACCCGCAGAACCAGCGCATTCAGGCGGTGCTGCACGCGCGGCTGCACAGCAATCTCAAGCACCCGCTGCGCCAGATCGCGCCGCGCGAGGATGCCGAGCGCATCGCGTTCCAATTGGTGTCGACTATTGATGGCGTCTGGCTACGTGCCGGGTTGCAACGCGGCCCCATGTCCATGCGCGATGCGTTGGATCATGTAGGATTTGCGTTGCTGCGGCTGGTGGATGGCGGCGCTCCGCTGGAGGAACGCTGCCGGAAGGCGTCGGCCAAGATGGAGCATCTGGCGGGGATTATTCTGACGACCAAGGCTTTTGCCGGGGTGCGTGCGGCGGGGTGAGCGAAAAGCCCTTGCGGTAAGCCGTGGCAAAGCCAGACCGCGGGGTGGCGTGAGCAACGTCCGTTCCGACGCGATTTATGTCAGCAAATTTGGCGAGCAGAAGGAAGGGCGCGCCTCGCTGAGACAAAAAGCCAGCCCGTGCGGGCGGTCTGGCTTTGGCACGGCGGCTTCGCCTTGATTCCGTGCCGGGGTGCGTTGAATCAATGCCAACCCAAAACACCCCCATAAATTGCATCAACCTACACCGCTTCCAGCGCGCAACCCTCAACCGTCACGCGGTGCATATACCGCCGGTGCCCGTGATAATCGTTGATCGCTTTGTGCCATGTCGCGCGGTTGTCCCACATGGTCACATCCCCTGCCCGCCACCGCAC
>CAZPXE010000354.1:0-4114 GCA_964590545.1 uncultured Rhodobacterales bacterium
GCGATAAACTCGAATGAAATCGCCTGCCCGTGGGAGGACGCTTTGAGGTCTTCAGCAGCCAGCGGCACCCCAATCGCGGTATGCAACCAGCCAAATCGGCTGTCCGCGCCATAGGCCGATACCTTGGCCCCATTGGTCAGCACGATCAGCGCGTTGCCCTTGCCCGCAGCGGCCGCGCGGGCCTCGGTCAGCTTAGCATCCAAATCGGCTGTCAGGGCGCGCGCCGCTTCCGCTACATCAAACATCTCTCCATAGGCCGCGATGCGCGCCTTTGTTTGATCCAGCGTGTTGTCGCTCGACATCGTCATGTCGAGTGTCGGGGCGAGACGGGACAGGGTTGCGACCTTGTCCGAACTGCGCCCGCCGACAACGATCAAATCAGGGGCCAACACCGCCAAGGCTTCCAAATCCGGCTCAAACAATGTGCCCACGGGTTTGGCCGCCTCAGCAATGTCATCCAGGTAAGACACATACAGCTTGTTCGGAGCGCCGGTCACCGACACGCCCAACGCGGCCAGAATATCGATCGAAGCGACGTCGAACAGTGCAACCGATGCCGGCACCTCTGCCAAGGTGACCGGCCCAGCCGCCGTTTCAACAGTTACCTGCGCACCGACTGCGGTGGCAAGACAGGCAGCAAGGCCGCCCAAAAACAGGGAAGAACGCATGCGCACGACTCCTTTTGAGACAGGGAATACGTGGCTGACATGCGCGTCCTATCGGGCGATAGGATCAGGCCGTGCGCTTCGTGGGATAATGCGGCTCTAGCGGATTACCGCGCCAGATTGCAAGCCATAATCTGACAAAAACAGTCGGGTAGGTTTAACAACGCACCACCATCTGTGAAACTGCTCGCTCCGCTACATGGATAACCTTGTCGTTTGCGCCACTCAAACGGCTCAAAAAGCCCCCGAACGCAGCCTTGCGCATTGGCGGGGAACAAGGCGTTGCGCTAAGCGCGCACGGCAAGAAACCGATCGACCGGCGCGTGCGGCGGGCAAAAGCGCAGGGTGGCAAGCCAAAGGGTGCATGGGGCAAACTGGGCGTTTCGGGAAAGATGCTGGCGCTTCTTCGTCAGCCCGACCCGCCGCCGCAATTGCTCGTTGTCGCAAAGCGCGCTCTGGCAGCCCAAGGGCTTGCCTATCGCCTTGAACTGATCCCCCGCGGCGATACCGTGGCGGGCAGCTTACCTGCGGTGGTAAGTCAGCGCGCTTGTAACGAAAAGCTCCAGCTTCTCCGAAGCCAGATCATCTCTGGACGCAAAGTGGATGGCGCGGTTGCCTTCATATTGAAAATCATGGGGAAAAAGCGCCCGAAAGTCCGAAACGATGCTGGTCTGACAATGGACAAAGACGGCAAAGCCACCCGCCTTGGGACATCCCAGCCTAATCGTCGTGCCTGATTTCGTTTCTGGTGTCAGATAGGCGGGTTGTCCCCATTTGAGCGTTTCTTGAAGGCGCCCAACCCCCTCGGTCCGTCCAGCCACATCAAAGATGAGTTCGCGCAGATGCAGCAGGCCCTGCTGTGCTTCGCGGGCGAACGCGGCAAAGGCACGCTCTACATTCGGATCGTCAAATGGTTGGCTCATAGGGTCACCTCTTCGTATTCAACGCTCCAACAGTGCACCTGCCAACATGTCAAACACCAGCCCGATACGCCGACGGGTTCGCAACTCACGCTGCGCGACAAGCCAGACGGGACCACAGACAGGTTCGATCTCTGTCAGCAAAGGCCCGACAAACTTGAGGTAGCCGGCGATCCTCTCAAAACCACCGAAACTACCAAACTGATGGTCGGTCATGGTACCAATCTGCGGCGTCGGGCCATACCGGGTGACGTCTTCGTCGACCGCTTAAAATCTCATCGTCTGATCGCAGACGCGTTTTGCAATAGAACCCCAGCGGTCAGGATCAGCAACAGGATCTCAGCGATCGGCGCCGCCAACCAGATCCCGACCTCGCCAACCTTCGCGGCCAACACAAATGTCAACGGGATCGCAAAGAAGTAAGGCTTCGACAGCCCCAAAAGCCCGGCCCGGACCGCATCGCCAATTGCCTGAAAGTGCATGGCCAGCATCATCAGCGGCCCAGACAGGAAAAACCCCGCAGACATAATCGGCAAAATGCGGGCAACCTCAGCGATGACGGTCGCGTCTGCCACAAAGGCTGCACCCAATTCAGCCGCGAACACCGACATCCCGACCTGAAGCACAAGGCAATACACAAAAGCAACCCTAGCCGCCAAGCGCAGGCTCGCATCGCTGCGATGAAATGCAGCTGCGCCAAAATTATGTCCGGTGATCGTTTGCATCGCATGCGCCAATCCCAAAAGCGGCAGGAAAGCAAAGGTGAGCAACCGTGTGATGATACCATAGGCCGAGACCGTGGCGTCGAAGCGAGGAGCCTCAACCCATTGCAACGCTGCAAGGATAGCGGCAGCCCCAAGCGCCAGACCGATGAAGTTGAGGCTTTGTGGGGCACCCAGCGCCAGAATACGCCCCCACAAGGCGACAAGAGAATGTCGC
Organism: uncultured Rhodobacterales bacterium; assembly: GCA_964590545.1. Lineage (GTDB taxonomy): Bacteria > Pseudomonadota > Alphaproteobacteria > Rhodobacterales > Rhodobacteraceae > Aliishimia. The sequence continues at coordinate 2,525 of CAZPXE010000354.1, forward strand.
CGAAGCACCGACAGGCGCAGCTCCGTCGCACCCAGCACCCGAAAGGCAAGGATAATCCCAAGCGCAAGCCCCTGCGCCAAAGCAGTGCCATAAGCGGACCCGGCAACCCCCATCTCCATCACGCCAATCAGCACATAATTGAAGCCCATGTTCGAGAGCGAGACGAGCAAGCTCATCGCCGCCATGAACATTACGAACCCTTCATTGCGCAGAGCATCCGAATGGACTGACAGAACAAAGACCAGCGGCGACGCCAGCACTGTGATCCGCAGATAGATCAGCCCAAGCTGCGCCAAATCCTCAGACCCGCTTGCCAGCAAAAGCGCAAAGGGGGCACCGAACGCAAAGAACAACAAAATCAGCACACACCCAATGATCAAAGCGAGGCCATGTGCGCCAGCGAATATGCTCCGGGCCTCATTCACTTGCTTGGCCCCGAAAGAACGGGCCAGCATGCTCGACATGCCCGACGATACAAGCGTCGCCAGCGAGATCACCAGCATATACAGCGGGAACATCAAGGTGACGGCAGCCAGCGCATCCGGGCCCGCAAAGTGACCCAGAAATAGGGCGTCAACGAGAGCAAGAAGACCGTTCATCCCCATGACGAAGATAATCGGCAGGGCGGTTTTGGCATAGATTGGACCCAACGGCCCATTCAGATAGGTATTTGATTGAGACGACATGACCTGTTTCCTTTTGGCTCAGGTCGCGAGTTTCAGATGGGGCCCGCACTTCCATCCACGCGACAAAGGCCGAGGATGATCAAGATCGTGTCTGAGACAGAGCTTCACCAAGACAAAGCGTCAGCGGGCGGCGGGCGTCTGTGGCCAACGCGGCACCTATCCAAGCACGGTCTAGCAGTCAAGCCAATTCTGAACCGTTCAGTTCACTTTGGCGGCGACGTGCCCGCCAAACGCGGAATGCCCAACAAAAACGTCGATGCAGACAATAAGCTGTCGCGGCGAAAGTCCGGCCTGTAACGGGCCACGGCGCAGCAACAAAGGTCGTTGCCGAACAGCGGCTTTTTCCTTGTGCGAGACCTCGCGACGGCATGAAATCATGACACCGGGGACGCATGGCATGGCACGGCATCGCAAATAAGTTCTCTGGGGCGGCTACCACAGGGTTACCCACCGGACAGTAGCCATGTTTGCTTAGAGCGAAATCGGAGCAATTTGCGCCACCGAACGCCACTCAACGCGCCCAAAATCTTCGATTTCAGAAAGCGTTGCGTGATCCAAGTTTACCGATTTCTGACCTGATTTGCGATCCCGCTGCGACGCGTTCCATGTCGCCTTACTCATCTGTCATGTAGCAGCGCAAAATCAGTCTGGCCCGCGGGAACATTCACGAAGACCAAGCAAACACGATCCGTCCGGCACCGACAAAGGCCGCGGAAAATGGCAGAGCATGCGAGCTTTCTTGACTTTGCCCGACAGACTTCAGCGCTCCTCGGATCCCAAGGATAACGCCCGCCCAATCTAGTTAATGCAGAACATTAACCTCTTCCCACTACCCGTTGTTTCAAAACGAAAAAGGCGCACCGAAGGCGCGCCCTTTTGAAACTGTTTTGAAGAAGGCCGATTA
>CAZPXE010000355.1:0-4103 GCA_964590545.1 uncultured Rhodobacterales bacterium
GAAAGCGTTTGCCTAACTCATCCAGGTAAGGGTCAGGCGGCGGCTACATCCCGACTTGGACCCGGCAAAGGCTCCTCTCACGCACAAATGCGCCTTGCCCAGCCAGCGGCGACGCGCGCAACAAGCGTTTCGGCCTCTTGCCGCGTCAGCACTCGGCGCGCCGGCGGCCCATAAGCAGTTTTGGGGTCTTCGCTGAGGCCCGGAAACATCTCTTCAAGCACCTCGCGTCGAACCCGGCTCATCCGTTTTAACGCGATACGCCCCGGATAAAGGCTTTCAGTTCGCGCGCCATTGGCGATGATGACCTCGTGCCGGTCGAGCAGCAGCGAACAGTAGCGCACCTGCGCCAGTCCCCGTTTGACCCGCACCCCCGGCAACGCCGTCAGCCCCTTGGCGGGGGCGAGCACCTCGGTCGCGCCGAACATCTCTTCGACCTCAGGACCGGACAACACAAAACGATGCTGCGGCGAAACCACAAGGTCCGAAGCTGGCATACCGACGCCGAGCGCGTGTGCCTTAATCTCAATCGGACGATGCCGCGCGTTCTGTTGGCAGAACACCATTTCTTGCTTGCCGACCCAACGGATTGGTCGCGGCGCGCCTTTGGCCGTCAGGATCAGATCGCCCACAGACAAGTCCTCAACATCGCGCGGACCTGAAAGTGTTTCAATGAAAGTCCCCGGCGTGAAGCAAATCGGTGAGACGTTGTTGTCCTGGTTCAGGTCGATCATCACATCATCCCCCGCAGGGTCGAAGTCCAGATCGCGTATCTGGATCGACGAGATATCCGGCAAATCCCCGACCCCATCATCGACAGCCATGAAATACCGTGTCGCCCCGCCTCCGATTGGGCTGGCCTGAATAAAGACCACTTCGGACGAGCCGCCGCTTCCCGCCAGATCCACCGACGACGCGCCATCATTATATGTAACCGTTACATCATCAAGAGAGCTATCTGGCACGGCGAGCGTGAAAGCATAATCCACCCCGTCAATCGTAATCGTGCCGCCATTGCCGGAATAGGTCTCGTTCAACTCGGCGATATGTGTGGCACTGTTACTGGAATCGCCATCGGTATAGGTTGCGTTGTCGACAACGCCGACGATGTCGCCTCCACCACCTGTGGCTGTTGTGAAGGTTGCATTGGTATAAATCGAGGATAGCTCGATTAAATCCGGCATTGGCGTGTTATTTGCGCCCATAACAATCCTCGGAACTCGGGGTCAGGGCAGACTTACGCCAATATGACTAACGCTAAGTGAATCGGCCCGCGTTACTCTGCTAACGCGGGGTCAGACGCCATCTCGCGCAGTGTCCGGGTGAAGCCGCGCACCAGCGCACTCGGCACCTCTTCGGCGCGTGACATGATCCCGACCGCACCAATCGTCGCCCGCGTATCAAGCTCCAACGCCACCATCCGTCCCGTCGCCAGATCATCCGCGATTACCCCCCGGCTGATGAACCAGACAAGGCCGGGATCACTTAACACCATCGCGCGCCCAAATGACGACGAAGTGGTCTCAATCCGGTCGGCAAATAGCGGCACGTCGAGCGAGATCAGCATCGACGCAATCAAGGGCCGGATGGCCGAGGCTTGTGGGGGATACAGCACCCGGAACTGCGCCAAATCCTCGAAATGGGTGACACCGGCGGCGGCGCTGTCGGCGCGGCAAACCACCACCACCTCTTCGGAATAAAGCTGGCTAAAGACCAACCCGTTCATCGTTTCAGGCCGCCCCAGCCGCCCGATCACCAGATCCAGCGCGCCGCTGCGCAGCCGTCCGGTTAACGTCTCATGCGGGCCTTCGGTCACCTCTAATTGCGTCTCCGGGTTCTGGGCCAGAAACGCCTGCACGGCGTCGACCAGCAGCCCCGACACCACACTCGGCAGCGCCCCGATCCGCAGCCGTCCCGGCGCGGCCCGGTCCGCCTGAACCGAACGCAACCCGCGCCGCAGCGCCGCCATGCTCGCCTCGGCAAATTGCAAGAACACTTCCCCCTGCCCGGTCAGCCGCACCCCGGCGCGGGAGCGGTCCATCAGCTTCACCCCAAGGATATCTTCGAGTTCCTTCAGCGTGCGCGAGATGGCAGGCTGCGTCAGATGCAACCGCTCCGCCGCCGCTTTCAGGCTGAGCTCGCGGGCGATGGTCGAAAACGCGTCCAGATGGCGGAACTTGATGCGAGGATCCATGATGATGTCCAAAATTGGTATCTTTTCACCCCAATAACTCATTTTTCATATCGAATAAATTATGAAATGAAGACCGCAAAGAGGGAGCGTAGCCATGAAAACACAAGTTGCTATTATCGGCGGTGGCCCGTCCGGCCTGCTGCTGTCCCAACTCCTGCACACCCGCGGCATCGACAGCGTGGTGCTGGAGCGCAAGACCAAAGACTACGTCCTCAGTCGCATCCGCGCCGGGGTTCTGGAACAGGGTCTTGTGCGCCTGATGGAAGAAGCGGGCTGTGCCGAGCGGCTCCATGCCGAGGGCTACCCCCATGACGGCACGCTGATTTCCTATGGCGATGAGATGTTCCGCATCGATTTTGCCGAGCATACCGGCACGCCCGTCATGGTCTATGGCCAGACCGAGGTGACGCGCGATCTCTATGAAGCGCGCGAGAAGGCGGGCGGCAAGATTGAATTCAATGTCGAGGATGTGGTGATCCACGGGGCCGATACGGATGCGCCGCGTGTTACCTATCGCGTCGGCGATGAGGCGCGCGAGATTGCCTGCGATTTCGTCGCCGGGTGCGACGGGTTCCACGGCGTGTCGCGCAAAACGATCCCCGAAACGGTGCGCAAAGAGTACGAAAAGGTCTACCCGTTCGGCTGGCTCGGTGTGCTCAGCGAAACGCCCCCGGTCAATCACGAGTTGATCTACGCCAATTCCCCGCGCGGCTTTGCGCTGTGCTCGATGCGCAATGAGAGCCTCAGCCGCTACTATGTGCAATGCCCGATGACCGACAAGGTCGAGGATTGGAGCGATGACGCCTTTTGGGCCGAACTAAAGCGCCGCATCCCCACCGATCAGGCAGAAAAGCTGGTGACAGGCCCGACGATCGAAAAATCCATCGCCCCGCTGCGCTCCTTCGTGACCGAGCCGATGCGCTGGGGCAAACTGTTCCTGTGCGGGGACGCGGCCCATATCGTTCCGCCCACTGGCGCGAAGGGGTTGAACACAGCCGCGTCGGATGTGAACTACCTCTATAACGCGCTGCGGGATTACTACGAGAACGGCTCCTCAGACGGCATTGACGGGTACTCCGAAAAGGCGCTGGCGCGCGTGTGGAAGGCCGAGCGGTTCTCCTGGTGGTTCTCCTCCCTGATGCACCGTTTCCCCGATCAGACCGAGTTCGACTACAAGATCCAACTGGCGGAACTGGCCTTCCTGCGGTCCAACGAGGCGGCGCAGAAGGCGATGGCGCAGAACTATATCGGGCTGCCGTACTGATCCAAACTAATGACTTTCAGCGCTTCAGATCATAACACGCGCCCGGCCGGCACCGCCGGCCAGCCCCCAAACCGCCCCCACCCTTCGGTTCGGGGACTGGCCTCAGATCTGCCGCACACCGCGCGCAATTCGGCACACCAAAAATAAAGGACCTAACCCCATGACCAACCGGATAGAAACAGGCATGGCCACCCGCCGTAAGGTGCTGGGGGATGCCCATGTGGACCGGGCGGAGGCGAACAAGACAGAGTTCGATCTGCCCTTCCAAACCCTTATCACCGAAGGGGCTTGGGGCACGGTTTGGTCCGATGACACGATCCCGCACCGCGAACGGTCCATGCTCACGCTGGCACTGCTCGCCGCTACCGGGAATTTCGAAGAAATCCCCATGCATATCCGCGCCACCGCCAATACCGGCGCCAGCCGCGAGGATGTGATGCAGGCCTTCATGCATGTCGCGATCTACGCTGGCGTTCCCAAGGCCAACCATGCCATCAAACTGGCCAAACAAACCTTTGACGAGATGGAGGCCCAATCATGAGCACCCCGCAAGGCTACTACCAACGCGACCGCGACCGGCATCCGCCCGCACTGACGCCGAATTACAAAACCTCCGTCGCCCGCTCCCCGCGCCTCGCCAAGATCAGC
>CAZPXE010000356.1:0-4097 GCA_964590545.1 uncultured Rhodobacterales bacterium
GACGCTGAGATCGCATATGAATTAGCGTCCGATGCGGCCCAGTCTGTTGAGCGCGGATACGGTCATGGGGCGCGTCCTGTTGGATAGGTTTCCGGTGTCACGCGATGCGCTTTAGTTTATTGATCTAGCCAGTCAAAACAGTGAACGTTATGTAATGCGCCCGGATCTGGTTAGGGTCTGATTGGCGTCATGCCTCCATCGTCAGGGTAACGCGGTCCCCGGCAAACCAGGTGCGGCCATATTCAACCGGCTGGCCCTTTTCCCCTTCATTCACGCTTGATGACCTGAGCAACGGGTCGCCCTCTGCAACTTGCAAATGCAACGCGTGGGTGGCGGTAGCGCGCACGGCGGTCAGGCGGGTCGAGGCGCGGGTGTAGTCAGCGACACCGGCGAGTTTCAGCGCTTCGGTCACGCCGCTGGTTCCGCGCAATGCGGCGCTGATCCCTGGGATGCGTGCGAGCGGGAACAGGCTTTCAAACACCGCAATGGGCTGGCCATCGGCTAATGACAGGCCGTGATAGGAACAAACAGGATCGCCCGCCTCTATGTGCAACGCCTTCGCCTCACCGGCTGTCGCGGCCCGCTCATCCAAGGTCAGTACGCGCTTTTCTGGCCTGCGGCCTGCGGCGATCAGGTTTTCATGAAAGCGCACGCGGCGCCCGATAGGGTAGTCGGTCGGTGTAGCGGCCACAAACGCCCCGGCCCCGCGCCGGGTGCGCACCAGCCCTTCCTCCACCAATGCCGAAAGCCCATGGCGCACCGTATGGCGGTTCACACCAAAACGGTCCGCCAAAGCGGCCTCGGTCGGCAGCTTGTCACCAGGGACATACCGCCCTTCGGCCAAGTCGCTGCGCAACGTGTCAGCGATCGCTTGCCAGATGGGCGTCTTGCTATGGGTGTCACGCAACTTTCACAAATCTCCTCTGTCACAGCATCCACAATATGATAGGATATGTATAGTTGTATAGGAAGTGGAAAAGTTGTCGAGATGAAAGACAGTTTGGATGAAAACGCGCCCCGCAAGGCTTGGATGAGCCTGCTGGCCAAGGCCCCGGAAAACCGTGCTGCGACGCTGCTCGATGCCGCGATTTCACGCCCGGGGTTCACATGGCTGCGCGCGCCCGAGATTGGCAGCACCATGGTGCGTGGCCGCGCGGGGGCCACCGGCGCGCCGTTCAATCTGGGTGAAATGACGGTGACGCGCTGTGCGCTGACACTGGAAACCGGCGAGGTTGGTCACGCTTACATTCAAGGGCGGCGCAAGGCGGATGCCGAGGTCGCTGCTTTGATCGATGCATTGATGCAAACGTCAATGGCGGACCAGCTGCGCGAAGCTGTGCTGGCCCCGATTGAGGCTGAAATGACCGCGACCAAAGCAGCACGCGCCGCCAAAGCCGCCGCCACCAAGGTGGATTTCTTTACCATGACCCGAGGGGAAGACTGATGCAGGCTGAAACCCTTTCAGGCGGTTTTGCGGACCCCGCCACCCAATCGGCCCATGCGTTTCGCAGCGTGATGGAGGCAATGGCGCGTCCGGGGACCTTGCAGGACATTTCTGGTGCCATCCCCCCGGCACCCTTGTCGCCCGCGGCGGGCGCAGTGCTGCTTACCCTCTGTGATACGGAAACACCGGTCTACTTGGCCGGAGAAGCTGATTGCGCCGCCGTGAAAGCGTGGCTGGCCTTTCACACAGGCGCGCCCTTGTGCGGCCCCGCGCATTGCATGTTTGCGCTTGGCACATGGGAGGCACTGGCCCCGCTGTCCCTGTATCCAATCGGGACGTCTGAGTACCCGGATCGCTCGGCCACGCTGATCGTCGAAAGCCCTGAGCTGACCGCAACGGGTGCGACCCTAACCGGCCCCGGCATCAAGGATCGCGCCGAATTGTCCTTGCCGGAATTGGACGCGTTCCAATCCAATCGCACACTCTTTCCGCTAGGGCTGGACTTCATCTTCACCAGCGGCGACCGCCTCGCGGCGCTTCCCCGCACCACCGAGGTCGTACAACAAGAAGGGTCTTTCTGATGTATGTAGCTGTCAAAGGTGGGGAGCGCGCGATTGAAAACGCGCATGCCTGGCTTGCCGAGGAGCGCCGAGGCGACACCGATATCGACGAACTGAGCATCCCGCAAATCCGCGAACAGCTGAGCCTTGCTGTAAACCGTGTCATGGCGGAAGGCTCGTTATACGACCCGGATTTGGCCGCTTTGGCCATCAAGCAGTCACGTGGTGACCTGATCGAGGCGATTTTCCTGATCCGCGCCTACCGCACCACCCTGCCCCGCTTTGGCGCGTCCGAGCCAGTGGATACGGGCGCTATGGCGTGCGATCGGCGCATCTCTGCGACCTTCAAAGACCTTCCCGGAGGTCAGGTTCTGGGGCCAACATTTGACTACACCCACCGGTTGCTGGATTTCAAACTGGCGGCTGATGGAGAGGTGCCGCAAGCCGCTCAGCGCGAAGTAGAGCAAGGCGACGTGCCGCATGTCACGGAGTTTTTGAACCGCGAAGGCTTGATCGAAGAGGCCCCGCATGACGACACACCGCCCCCCGATCTGACCCGCGAGCCGCTGGAAATGCCGGCCGACCGCGCGCTGCGCTTACAAGCCCTGACGCGCTCGGATGAGGGGTTTACGCTGGGTATGGCCTATTCCACGCAGCGCGGCTACGCGCGCAACCACGCCTTTGTCGGCGAGCTGCGTATCGGGACCGTTCCGGTTGAGATGGACATCCCAGAGCTGGGATTTGCCATTGAGATCGGCGAGGTAACCCTGACCGAATGCGAGACCGTCAACCAGTTCAAAGGCTCCAAAACCGAGCCGCCGCAATTTACGCGCGGCTACGGGCTGGTGTTTGGTCAGACAGAGCGCAAGGCGATCTCGATGGCGCTGGTGGACCGCGCGTTGCGTTGGGAAGAGCTGGGCGAGGATTTCGTCGGCGCGCCCGCGCAGGACGCGGAATTTGTCCTCTATCACGCCGACAATATTCAGGCGACCGGGTTCCTCGAACATATCAAACTGCCCCATTACGTCGACTTCCAGTCCGAGCTGGAGCTGGTGCGCAAACTGCGCCGCGAGGCAGGTGCGGATCAGATGCAGGAGGCCGCAGAATGAGCGTTGATACGGTTGTTTTCGATATCGGCGGCGTTTTGATCGACTGGCATGCACGCCTCGCTTGGCGCGACGAGCTTGGCGATGCAGAAACGGACGCGTTTATGGCGCGGGTCGGTTTTGACAAGATCAATCTCGCCTGTGATGGCGGTGCGCGTTTCACCGATGCCGCCAAAGACATCGCCGACCCTGAGGACGGCGCGCGGCTGGCCCAGTATGTCGCGCGCTACACCAAGACGGTGCCCGACAAGCTGACCGGGACTTGGGACATCCTTTACGCGCTCAAAGACAAGGGCGTGCCGCTTCACGCGATCACCAATTGGTCAGCCGAGACATGGCCTGAAGGCGTCAAAGCACATCCAGAACTTGCGCAGGTATTCGGCACCACCGTCGTTTCGGGCGAGGTTGGCATGATCAAGCCGGGCAAAGCGATTTACCAGCTCTTGTGCGACCGCGCCGGGCTTAAACCCGAACAATGCGTCTTTATTGATGATGGGGCGCACAACTGCATCGGGGCCAAGGCGGCGGGCATGGACGCGATCCATTTCACCGGCGCAGAAACACTGCGCAACGCGCTTGAAATACGGGGGCTGCTATGACTGATCAAGCCTACAACTTCGCTTATCTCGACGAGCAGACCAAGCGGATGATCCGCCGCGCGATCCTTAAAGGGTTGGCCATTCCCGGCTATCAGGTGCCATTCGCCAGCCGTGAGATGCCAATGCCTTATGGCTGGGGCACCGGCGGCGTACAGGTCTCCGCCGCCGTTTTGACGCCTCAAGACACGTTCAAGGTGATCGACCAAGGCGCGGATGACACGACCAACGCGGTCTCGATCCGCACCTTTTTTGAACGCACCGCCGGGGTGGCGACCACCACCGCAACCCACGAGGCCAGCGTCATTCAAACCCGGCACCGCATCCCTGAAGAGGCGCTGACCGACGGCCAGATCCTTGTCTATCAGGTGCCCATCCCCGAGCCACTGCG
>CAZPXE010000357.1:0-4094 GCA_964590545.1 uncultured Rhodobacterales bacterium
GCGCAGCTGTCGGCGCGCTTGGCACCGGGGTCATTGCATGGGCGGCGGGCGGTCTGACCCGCAAAACGCTGGGCGAGAGCTTTATCGTCACCGCCAAGTCCACCGCGATGATCTTCTTCATCATCTTTGGCGCATCCTTTTACAACGGGTTCCTCGCGCTGACGCAGATGCCCCAAGCCGCCGCGCTATGGGTGAGCGAAAGCGGGCTGAGCCCCATCGCCATCATCGTCATCATTCTGGTCTTCTACCTGATCCTTGGCTGCTTCATGGACAGCCTGTCGATGATCCTGCTGACCATCCCGATTTTCTGGCCCATCGTTCAAGAGCTGGATTTCAACTTCGTCACCATGGTCGAGCTTCAATCGGCGCGCCTTGATGATCTGATCGCCAGCGGGAAAGAGATACCTAGGGCCGTCCTTGCTGAGGCGCAGGCCCTGCTTGCCAGCGGACAGGAACTGACCCGCGAGATGACGCGGGAGTTGGGGCTGCGCGGTGTGTCCAAGGGCGCCTATACCCGCATCAATGTAGAGCAAGCGGCGATCTGGTTCGGCATTCTGGTGCTGATCGTGGTCGAAGTGGGGCTGATCACGCCGCCCGTTGGCATGAACCTGTTCGTCATCAACGCGATGGATAGGGAAACTCCGATGACCGAGACCTATAAGGCGGTTTTGTATTTCGTGGCGACCGATCTGGTCCGCGTTGCGATCCTGCTGGCCTTCCCGATCATCACACTCGTTCTACTTCCGATATGATCTTGCCCGACGAAACCCTGCGTGCGTTGATAGGCTATTGCCTACACCGCGCGCAGGCGTCGACCAATCTCCGGTTCAAGACAGCCTTGGCCGCCCATGGGCTGCGCAGGACCACGTTTTCCTGCCTGAGCCTGATCATTGAAAACCCCGGCCTGAAGCAGGGCCAGCTTGGCGAGGCACTGGCGATTGAGCGGCCCAACTTGGTGAAGATCGTTGAGGACTTGACCTGCGCGGGCCTGATCCGGCGCGAGACCTCGAAGACGGACAGCCGCGCCTATGCGCTGTATCCGACGGACGAAGGCACGGCGCGATTTACCGAGGCGATGGTCACATTGCGCATGGTTGATACGGTCGTGACGGAAGGGCTGAATGCGGCAGAGGTCGCAGCGCTGCGCTCGGCGCTGGAAAAGGTCGAAAAGAACGCATCGCGGATATCCGAAGCGGCTGATTGAGCCGTGTCAAAGCCAGAGCGTCCGGGCGGTCTGGCCCCTCGCACACACTGCATAGCAATGCGTTGTGCATAGCAATGCGTTGCCCGGTGGCAGCGAAGCCGCCACTTAAGCGCGGCGGCTTGGTCTTGATTAAGTGGCCGGATTAAGTGGCCGGGGGCTTTGAACCCGCGCGCGATAGCGTTTCGAGAACACGTTGAATCGCAAATACCTTGCCGCGCTGCGCGCTCTTAGGGTCCTGACCCTAGGGACATTGGCGATACGTGTGTCTGGGCCATGTCTCGAAACGCTTTAGGCCACAATCTTACCGGCAATCGCGTCATCAATGGCGGTCTGCCCAAAGTGGAGTCCGCATTCGTATTTGCCGAAGACGAAATGCTCATTCGCGCCGGTGTTTAGGCCCTTTTGGATGCCCTCCCCGATCTCGAAATCTTCGTTGAACACCACGCGGATCAGGTCGTAATTCTTCTGCCAATAGCGCTCGGCCTTCTCGGTCTGCGGCGCTTCGGGGATCAGCATCATGCATTGGAACACGCAGGTGCCCGGCCCGGTGGGGATGATCGTATGGACATAGATATGGTCGGTCATCACCTGCACGAAATTGGCCGGGAACAGATAGTTCTGGTCCATGAAATGCTTGCGATACTCCCAGTCCTCGGGCGCAACATCGCGCAACTCCAGCACCGAGGGCAGCGGCACCGCATGGCGCACATGGGGGTCGAAATTCAGATGCACCGACTGGTTGTCGAGATAGCCCGCGCAGGCGGTGTGCTTGTGCGCCGAGCAGAAGTGATAGCTTTCCTGAAACCCTTCCAGCGCCAGCCGCCATGACATTTTGCGATCCAGCGACCATTTGCGAAAGACGTGGTGCGAGCCGAGGTCCAAGCCGCCCAAATGTTCCTCGAACGGGGCAACCCATGCTTTGATGTCGATCTCTTTCTCTTGCTTGGATGGCACAACCCAGATCATCCCGAAATGCTCATAGACGGGCAGATCAACAAGGCCCAACTCAGCCTTATCAACCCCCTCAAACCCGAAGGGCTGCGGCATGCCGCGCAGCTTACCGTCAAGGCCATAGGTCCAGGCGTGATAGGGGCAGGAGAAGGTGCGGGCCTTGCCGCAAGGCTTGTCCTCCAGCCGCGCGCCCCGGTGGCGGCAGACGTTCAGAAAGGCCCGCGCGGTGCCGTCTTGGGCGCGGGTCACAAGGATCGGCACGCCGGTGTCGTCATGGGTCAGGAAATCGCCCGGCTCGGCAATGTCGGAACTGTGGCCGATGATGATCGGGAAGTTACGGAAAAGGACGTTAATCTCCTGCTCCAACTGCGCCGGGTCGTTGTATTTGGCGACCGGGTTGTTCAGCACCTCGGGCAGCATATGGGTCGTCTTCTTCGACTCAAGGTCGAGGATTTCGTTGATAATGTCGCGTTCCTGAGTGGTGATCGTCATATCCTGGTCCTTTTCTTATGCGGCGGCGTAGCTTGTGCGCAGAGCGGCGACCACGTCGGCGACGGTTTCCCGGCCCGATATGCCGCCGACGCCTTGCCCGGCGCTCCACACATGTTTCCACGCCTTTGAGCCGGAATGCATGTCTTGCGAGAAGTCGATTTTGGCGCTGGCGGCCATGTCTTCGGCGGACAGCCCCGCCGCTTCGACACTGGCGCGCATCCAGTTGCCGAGTGCCCCGGTGATGGCGCGCGAGGCGATCAGGTCTTCCATCGTGCTGTCCCAGACCATCTGGCGATAGGCGTCACCGATCAACGATTCCTGCGTGGCCAGAAAGCGGGTGCCGAGATAGGCGAAATCCGCGCCCAACGTCTCGACCGCCTTCACCGCGCGCCCGTTGCTGATGCCACCGCCCACGATCAGCGGGCCATCAAAGAAGCTGCGCACCTCGTCGATGAAGGGCATCATCGCGTATTCGCCCGTATGCCCCCCCGCGCCAGAGCAGACGAGGACGAGGCCATCGGCCCCTTTCTCAATCGCCTTGCGCGCATATTTGGGGGAGTTCACGTCGGCAAAGACCAGCCCGCCATAAGAGGCCACGGTGTCCTTGACCCGGTGCGGGCCGCCCAGCGCCGTGATGACGAGGGAGGGCTGAAATTCCTCGACCAGCGCCAATTCGGCGTCAAAGCGGCCATAGCTGGAATGGGTAATCATGTTGAGCGACCACGGCGCGTCGGCCTCACGCACTTCGGTTGAGATGCGCGTGACCCAGTCGCGCAAGTCGTCCTCGGTGCGCGCATTGGTGGCCGGGAAACAGCCCATGACGCCGGATTTGCACGCATTGATGACCATATCCGGGCCGGTCACAAGGAACATGGGCGCGCAGATCACGGGCATGGACATGCGGGCCTTCATGGCGGCGAGTTTTGCGCTGACGTCGCTCATGCCGCGCCCCCATTTGCTTGTGCGCGCAGGGCGGATCGGTCGACCTTGGCGGCGGGTGTCATGGGGAAGGCGTCCATCGGGATGATCTCCGCGGGCAGTTTGTAGGGGGTGAGGTTGCTTGTCAGGTGGGCCATCACCTCGGTCATGTCCGCCTCGGCGCGCAGGGTGATATAGGCGACGGGCAGCTCCCCTGCCCGCTCATCCTTGCGGCCCACAACGCAAGCGCCAGAGACGGCATCGTGGGACAGCAACGCCTCTTCGACCTCGCGCGGGAAGACGTTGAACCCTTTGACGAAAATCACATCTTTCTTGCGATCGCTGATGATAAGGAAGCCGTCCGCGTCCAGCTGCCCAATGTCGCCCGTGTAGACAAAACCATGGCGGATCGCGATGGCGGTCTCTGCAGGGTTGCCGGTGTAACCGCTCATCATATGGGGGCCTTTGATCCGGATTTCGCCAGTCTCGCCAGTGGGCAGGACGGTTTCGCCAGTTTCGATGTCCACGA
>CAZPXE010000358.1:0-4087 GCA_964590545.1 uncultured Rhodobacterales bacterium
GGGCGGGGGGGAAGGCGGCGGCGAGTTGCTCCTCATCCACAGCGCCGATCTTGTTGTGCGGTGCGAAGGGGGAGGTGCGGAGTTTCTTGAAGTTTTTGACCGCAAGCGGGGGCAGGATATCGCGGGCGGTTGGGGTGAGTTTGGGCGGCTCGGGCGCATCGTTTCTGGCGGGCGGTGGCGCGCCGGTTTTCTGCGCCTCGCGCATCGCTTGGTTGATGCGCCACATATAGCCCAGCAGGTATTGCGACGCGCGGAAGCCGAAAAGCGGGTCTTCTTCGGTCCAGATCGCTTTGGCGCGCGGGCGCTCAAAGGTGCGCGGCTCCAGTGCCGGATGCGCTTTCAGCAAGGCTTTGTTTTGTTTTGCGAAGTGACGTGAGATGGGGGCAAGCCGGGCCGGGTCAATCGGGTCACTCAGCACGCGCATATCGTCGATAAATTCGCGCCACAGCGTAGCAGGCACCTGTTTCTTACCGCCCTTTGTGAGGTGCAACAGCAACGCGTTGAACTGCCGCGCGCGGGCCAGCCAAGCGGCAGAGCGCTGGGTCGGTGGTTTGACCGGTTTGGCCTTGCCATATGTGGTGGAGATATCGAAGGCGGCGGCGATTTCGTTGGTGGCTGTGGCGGTCGAGAAACCTTTGGGCTCGTAGCCATACAGCTGCGTCGCGCCCGCCCCAAACACGGCGTCCCAATGGGCGACCAAAGCGGCGTAATCGAGCCAGAACGGCGTCGCTTGGTTTTCGGCAAACACCCCGGCTTGTGGGTTTGAGGCAGGGACCGCGTCCAGCGCCTCGTGCCACCAATTGCCCCCCTCGGCCAGAGCGAGGTCTTGATCAAGCGGCGCGCCGCGCCCTTCGAGCACCTGCTCGGCATAGACGCGGGCCATCACGCGGGCTTGTTCATCGACAAAGGCGCGGATGTGAATGTCGGTAGAGAGCGGCGCGAGCATGTCGCGCAGCCGCTCCAGTTCCGCCCGCTCGCTAAGCCAGCATAGCTGCGCGCAAGACAGGATCAGCGTGTCTGGCTTTCGCTTCTCAACCTCGCCTTTCAGATCGGTGATCACAGCTTCGCGTAGCGCGGTCTGTTTGTCTGCTGGCCCGTAACCGCGCGCGTGGCGAAGCGGGTCGATATGATCTGGATTGGTCGCAGCCAGCCAAAGCCGCGTGTGGTTCTTGTTTCCAAGGCTCGCGCAATAGCGCACGCCTTTGTCGGTCAGCGCGTCGCGCTTTTCCGCCAGCACGTTTTGCAGCCGCGATGCGCCGCAATGTTCGACGCCGATATGCAGGTAAATCCGCATCACGCCACCTCGGACTGGGTGCCAGAGCCGGAAGACGTGCCGGGATTGGCGCGGCCCCACCATGCGATTTCCGTCCCGATATGGGCGGCGAGTTGTTCCTTGGCGTCTGGCGCGCTCACATCCAGCCGCAAGTAGCGATCATCCCCGGCAAAGAGGCGGTCGAGATGGGCATAGTGCGCGTCAATCCAACGCTCGCGCTCTTTACTGGTCTCGCCATAGCCTTGGGGCAGGCCGGGGATGTGGCCATCGGGCAGGCGGGCAAGGCCAAGGTCGGCCCAGCCGAGCATCGATTGCGAGACGTCCCATGTGGGCCGCCATGTGGCGACGAAGCGGGCATCCGGAAGCTGCGTGCGGAAGGCGTCAATCACATGCGCGTCCATTTGCGGCCAGAGCGAGTGCCCGTCCCGCAGGCAGGACATTTCCGAAATGGCATCAAAGCCTTGCAGGCAGGCGGCGGGGTTGCCGCTGTCGAAATAGCCGCGATAGACCAGCACGCCGACATAAGTCCCGTGCAAGGTGGTATCCTCGGTCTGGCGGCGGCGAATGCGGTGATCGGCGGTCCTCAGACCAGAGGTTTTCAACGCCCGCGACAGGGTCGTTGTCCCCGTCTTGGGCAGGCCGAGATTGATGACACGCAGGCTCATTGCGCCGCCACCTGTCCAAATTCGGACCACAGGCCCAAGTCACGCAGCATCTCTTCCTCTTGCGGTGGCAGTTTGGAGGCGGCGCGTAGCTGCGCGCGCATCTTTTGGTAGGCGGGGAGCTTCAGCAGCTCATCCCGCTTGGCCCGGTGCAAGCGCACGCAGGTTTGATGGAGCGTTTTGATCTCTGGGTCCGATTTCAACTCTGCCAGCGCGACTTTCAGGTCCGGCAGGTAACGCAGGATGCTGTCATCCTTCCACGCCGGGTCATTCCGCTCGCGCCAATAGGTATCATCAAACGCGCGATTCTCGCGGTTCACGTCACCCCGGTCGTTCTTGACCAGATAGCTGTCGAGTGAGCGCAGGGCGTAGTGGTTCAGCGTCGCAAAGTCCCGCGCCCCGGCGGCGGGGAAGCGGCGGATGCGGCGTTCGTGGGCTGCGATCAGGAAACGGTGCTGCACCGGGCGGCCCGACCCATCGGTCCAGACCGGGCGTTTGTCCTTGGCGAGGTTCTTTTTGAAGAACGGGCGATGCGCACCGAAATATTGCAGCGGAAAATCACGGCGCATCAGGGACTTCACCTCAATCGCCCGCTCGCCGCACCAGATATCTGGGTTGTGCGAGCGCAGGAATTGCCCGATCACAGGCGTGTCGGCGAAAGCTTCCACATCGTCATTGGCAAAGAACTGGAAGTTGACCGAAATGGCCTGTGGGTTGCCGCAGGCCTCAATCAGCGCCGAGATTGTGTGATCCCCAACATGGATGTTCAGGAACTCATCCACATCCGCGACCCAAACCCAATCGGCGTCCTCGACAATCGGCTGGCGGCGCGCATGTTTCAGCGCCTCCATCTGATAATTCCGCCCCTCTGCCGGGTTGGGCAAATGCTGCACCAGACCCTTCTCAGCGAGCGCATCCAGCAGCCGGTCGGTCCCGTCGGTGCAGTCATTGGAGTAAAAGAGGTGATCGGTCACACCAATAAGCCGATTGAAGGCAATCCATTCGAGCAAGAACGGGCCTTCATTCTTCACGCAAGTGACGGCGGTGATCTTCATCCGCGTGCCTCTGCGGTGCTGGACTGTCTCAGTCTCACGTGTCTGTGCCTCATGGCCCGCCTGTTCTTTGCTGCGGCGGTGCGTGTGTAGTGCAGGAAGATTTACGCGAAGTTATGGTGGCACAGGGGCAGAATTGCGTCAATTCGACGAGCGGGCGGGACCAAGGGGGGACTTGACCCCGCCGCGTCGGGGTGCAGGTTGGCGGTGAGGAAGAGGAGTGCCAGCATGAGCGGATTTGCAAGCATCGACGCGGTGCAGCAGGAATTGGGCAAGACGGGCTATGTCTGCGGGCGCGATTTGGCGACTGTTGTGTTCCTGTCGCTGCGGTTGGGACGCCCATTGTTTCTGGAAGGCGAGGCGGGCGTCGGCAAGACCGAGATCGCCAAAGCCATTGCGGCCTCGCTTGGCCGCAAGCTGATCCGGCTGCAATGCTATGAAGGGCTGGATGCTGCCACCGCTGTCTATGAATGGAACTTCCCGGCACAAATGGTTGCGATCCGCACGGCTGAAGCAGCTGGCGGCGCAGACAAGACCGCCCTGAAAACCGAGCTGTTCAGCGACGATTACCTGATCGAACGTCCCTTGCTGGAGGCCATGCGCCCCGATCCCGCTGGCGCGCCCGTGCTGCTGATTGATGAGCTTGATCGCACCGACGAGCCTTTTGAGGCGTTCCTGCTCGAAGCGCTCTCTGATTTCCAGGTCACCATCCCCGAACTTGGCACGATCAAAGCGCCCGAGCCGCCCATCGTCATCCTCACCTCCAACCGCACGCGCGAGGTGCATGACGCGCTCAAACGCCGCTGCCTCTATCACTGGGTCGACTATCCGGGCTTCGAGCGCGAGATGGAAATCCTTACCGCCCGCGCGCCCGAAGCCGCCGAGGCGCTGTCCCGTGAGGTGGTCGCCTTTGTCCAACGCCTGCGTACTGAGGATCTGTTCAAGAAACCGGGCGTCGCCGAAACCATCGATTGGGCCAAATGCCTGCTGGCCTTGGATGTGCTCACCCTGAGCCCCGAAGTGATCGCGGACACGCTGGGTGCCGTCCTGAAGTATCAGGACGACATCGCCAAATTGCATGGCTCCGAGGCGAAGCGCAT
>CAZPXE010000359.1:0-4086 GCA_964590545.1 uncultured Rhodobacterales bacterium
AACCGTGTGATGGTGATCGGGCTGACGGATCGGCAATGGCGCGGGCTGGTGAAGGCCACCGGGTCAGAGGACGCGATGGCCGCCATTGAGGCGCGGCATGGGCGGTCCTTGCGCGACGAAGGCGTGCGCTGGGAATTGCGGCACGAGATCAATTCCGTGTTCCACCCGTGGTTTGCGGCCCGCAAGGTGAGCGAGTTTGCGGCTGACTTTGATAAGGCCGGGCTGACATGGTCTCAGTTCCGCACCGTCAAGCAGGCGCTGGAGGAAGACCCTGATCTGGGCGTGCAGAACCCGATGTTCGGCATGGTCGATCAGCCCGGCATGGGCCGCTTCCCGGTGCCCGCACATCCCGCGCAGTTCAGCGCAGCAGAGCGGCTTGCCCCAGCAGCGGCCCCAACTTTGGGCGCGCATACGGAAGAGGTGCTGGCCGATGTGGCAGGCTTGGGCGATGGCGAGATCGGGCGGCTGTTCGATCAGGGCATTGTGGAAAGCCCGGATTACGGGCGCAGCGCGGTGGCCTGATCTGCTGACATTCCTTGGCAAGAGCGCCTGTCACATTCGGGGCAGGAGGCACTACCGATGATTCGTTTCAATTACCCCGACGGGGACCACTGTTATCGCGCGTTGCATACGGTGCATGCGATTTTCCATGATGCCGAGGGCAAGCTGATCGCGCGGGCGGAAAAGCCGGATCGCAGTGCGATGTATGAGTTTGAGATCAGCAGTTTTGAGGTGGTGCAGGCGGGGGTGACGTTGACGTGAGGGGGGTACCTTCGCTCATTCAACGCGGCAAGGCACGGACTCAAGGCGGCCCTTGGCCGCCGCCGTGCCATCGCCTGTCCGCCGCACCGGGCAGGCGATTTGGTTGATGCAAGCACGAGGTAGGTGTGTCGCGCCATAGTTGCCGAAATAAACTGCCAAGAGAAAAAGGTGGGCTCGCCTTCCCGCGGACAGGCGATGGCACGGCCTGTGCCCGGAACGTCAACCACCACGCATATCCGCTTGACGCGAGCGCGCCGCGCTTCTAATCAAACGCCACTGCGTAGGGGTATAGCTCAGTTGGTAGAGCGACGGTCTCCAAAACCGTAGGTCTCGGGTTCGAACCCTGATGCCCCTGCCAGTCTAAATCATTTCACCACTTCTCTATCCCCGGCCAGACATAAGCATGGATCGCTTCGAGCCGTGGGTTGAGGTCTTTTTGAATGGCGGCGAGTTCGCGGATCAGGATTTCTGCGCCTTCATCCTTGGCGGTGAATTTGCGGATGATCTCTTTCTTGACGATCTCGCGCACACCGTCCTCGTATTTATAGAAGGTCTTGGTTTCGCCTTGTATTTTCGCATAGGCGGCGCGGACGACTTCGACGGACTTGTTCATGCTGTTCTTATTCTTGTTCAGCGCATCGGCGATGGGTTTCCAGAACTCTTTCTTGCTGGCCGGGATTTTCTTTTCGATGGCCTTTTCGACCTTGGGCAGCAGCTTGTCATAGGCAGTGAGCACCGGTGTCAGGCCGGTTTTGACCTTGCGCAGCTTTTCCTGCTTGGCGACCCAAACCTCGATATTAGCGACGGCGGCTTCCTGTTTCTTGTCGAGTTTCTTGAGCTTCTTTGCTTCTTTCTTGAGGTCTTTATAGGCGGCTTTGCGGATTTCGGCTTCGTGTTCGAACCGCTTTTTCGCGGCTTGCCATTGTTTCAAATAACTCATGTGTCTCCCCCCAAGATAAATTTCTGAGGCAATCCTTTCATCCAGAAGGGTTTCTGGCAAGCGGGTGTGCAGAGGGCGTATCGGGCGCGGATACCAGCCACGATCTTGGCGATCGCGTGCTCGCGCGCGACTGAAGGGGGCAGAATCAGGCAAGACTGAGGCATGCGCAGGGGCGGACATCTCCCGGCTTGCCGGGTGTATTGCGCGGGTTTTTCGGAACGGTTGGTGGTTTGCCGTGGCATTGTTTCTGATGCGGCGACGCGCGCCGTATCTAGGCCCCGGCTTTGCCCCAATTGTGCCGCATTGTTTGTCTAAAAATTGCCTCAATGCTGCCTAAAATTTCAATGGTCTGGTTTGCTCGCTCGGCCACGTGATCCCTCCAAAGGTGGTGTTCTTAGATTTTGCAACGCTGGAAATGAGTGCTGCCATGCTCAAAGGTAAACCCGCAGGGGAAAGCGACGCTGTAACCATGAGTGCGATCCGCGCTGTCATGATTCAGCATGATGTGGACGGTTCGTCAGGTGCGCAGAGCCGGGCGCCGATTAAAGCGCGGGTTCCGCTGCGCGCCGTTGATCCGGCTCTTTCGATGAATATGCGCCCGGTGCGTGAAGTGGAGGCCAAGGTTAATCTGGCCAAGTTCACCACGGTGCCGCAGGACGCGCCACAGGCGCATAGCGGTTATGCCGCGCCTGTGGTGGACGAGCGGGTTCAGCCGGTCAGTGAGGTGTCAGGTGCAGCCGACGCCGCGCAAGGTGACACGGCAAAGCGCAACGTTCTGAGCGTGTTCACGCCCCGCATTCTGGCTATTGTCGTGATGTTTGGTCTGGCGATGGTTCAGCCGGGTTTGCTGATTTTTGCGGTTCTTGGGCTGGTCGCGACGCCGTTTGTCGGCTTTGTGCTGCTTGGGCCAGAGCGGTTCTGGCTGTCGGTGTCGCGGGCGTTGGTGCGATATGAGGCGCAGCAGCCCAAGCGCGCGGCGCAGGTTCTGGATGCGCTGGACACGGTTGCTGTGCACTGGGACAATGTTCTTGACCGCTTTCCAGAGCGTTGGGTCAGCCGTTTGTATATGCCGGATTTCGCGGTTCACGCGGATATCCTGAAGGCGCATGAAGAGCGGGTCGACGAACGGCTGGCGCGGATGCACAAACAGGTGTGACTGAAACTGATTTTGTTTCGCCGGAGAGCGCCCGCCCGCTGGCGGTGCAACCAGTCAAACATCCGGAATACAGAAAATCAGGACAAGACCGCTGTTTCAATCGGGCTAAAACCGGACGGCATAGTCTGGTTGAACTCCGCTTAACTGCGCCCGCGCTGATGGGCACGGCCACCGGGCGGACACGCTTTTGCAATAAGCTGGTCAGAGGTGGCGCGCGGGCTTGAACTCTGCGGTTCGTGCGGTTATGTGCGCCGGGTCGAGGATGCCATTAGGGACAGCGAAAGCAGTGACCAATCCGTTTCAATTCATGCAGCAAGTGCGGGCCGAAGTTTCCAAGATCGTTTGGCCGACGCGCCGCGAGGTTATGCTGACGACGGTGATGGTGTTCATCATGGCGGCGTTGACAGCGGTGTTCTTCGCAATGGTCGATCTGGGCATTCGCGGCGGGTTGCGGGCGGTCCTGACGGGCCTTGGCGGTTAAGCTCTTTCGTGCCACTTTTGCGGCGCGCACCCCTTGAATTCAGACACACGGCGCGGTATCGGGCAATCCTGACCGAGCATGGCGCGCAAACGAGATGTGATGCGCGCCGTTTGTTTTGGTCCGACCCCTCGCGCGGGACTGCCTGCGCTGCATTTGGAAATCCGGCCCCTAGCCCTTTCGTGGCGGGCCCTTGTTGAGGAAGACACAAGCGCATGGCAAAGCGGTGGTACTCCGTAAGCGTTCTGTCGAATTTCGAGAAGAAGATCGCAGAGCAAATCCGCCAGAAGGTGGAAGAGCAAGGGCTTGAGGCGGAGATTGACGAGGTTCTGGTCCCCACCGAAGAGGTGATTGAGGTCCGCCGGGGCAAGAAGGTCACGATCGAGAAGCGCTTTATGCCCGGCTATGTGCTGGTGCATATGGAGATGTCGGATGCGGGTTATCACCTGATCAACTCGATCAACCGCGTCACCGGGTTCCTTGGCCCACAGGGCCGTCCGATGCCGATGCGCGATGCGGAGGTGCAGGGTATTCTGGGCCGCGTGGCCGAGGGCGAAGAAGCGCCGAAGCTGATGATCTCTTTCGACATCGGCGAGAAGGTCAAAGTCAACGACGGCCCGTTCGAGGATTTCGACGGCATGGTCGAGCAAGTCGACGACGACAACCAAAAGCTCAAAGTCACCGTGTCGATCTTTGGCCGGGAAACCCCGGTCGAATTGGACTTTACGCAGGTGAACAAGCAGGTCTGAT
>CAZPXE010000360.1:0-4081 GCA_964590545.1 uncultured Rhodobacterales bacterium
TGTCGGTTTTGTCGCGGATGCCTGAGGCTGATCTGGGGCGCTGGGTCTTTACCCAGCCGGGTACGCCGCTCTTTGACAGCGACTGGCAAATGGCACGCTATCACCTGCTGCGCGAGCGGTTTGGGTGGGGCGGGTTCGGCCCCGATGACTTCTTTGAAGAGACCCAGATTTTCGCGACCGACACCGTCACCTATGCCAGCACCGTTGTCACTGCCGAGCCTGCGCCGGACGCGGCGACCATAGCCGAGACTGGCCCTGTCGCCATCGGGGCCAATCCCGAAGAAGCCTATGCGGCTTACCTGCTGCGCGATGAAGAGCGCGCGGAGGGGCAGGATATTGCCGGTTTGATGATCCATGATCTCGGTCCCACAGATCTCAGCGCCCATGCGCTCGATCTGCCGCTGAAAGCAGCCGAGGCGCGGCACAGCGAGCAGTTCCGGGCGCTGAAGGGGCATATGGTCTGGGAACTCAGGCCAATGGCGCAAGCCCAAGGCGCAGCAGATGCCGCCGCCGATACAAACTCAAAGACGCCTCATGGGCTGAACTTGCCCGAAGACATTGCCGCCGATCTCAACGCGCTGAATGTGCTGCAAGAACGCTATGACCGCCGCCGCGACCATATCACTTCGCTGCGGCAGGACCTGTTCGCCGATTGGGCGCAGTTCATGCGGGCGGTTTACCCCGACGGCGATCGCGACCCGTTCGCGGTGAACCCGGACGATCTGCAAGAGGTCATCGAGCGCACCCGCCTTGTGCCACTGGAAGAGTTGATCGCCCATACCGGGCACCTCTACATTGCCGAAGACGCTGATGGTGCACAGCAGGTGAGCGATCTGGACGTCATCGCAGGCCCCTCTGTCGGTGCGCCGAACGGGACGGAGTTTGCCGAAGTCGCGCAGGGTGATGCGCAGATCACCGGCCTGACATTGGCGACGGGTGATACTCTGAGCGGGGTTTTGCTGGAGGTGGACGGCGCGGCCCGCGCAACCGCAGGCGTGCTGCAAGGCACCGAAACCATCACGCAGCTACGCCGGGGTGAGCGGATTGCGGCCATCACGGGGCATGTGCATGTAAAGGAAGGTTCCGGCTCCGCTGCGCTGAGCGCGCTGGGGGTTGAGACGAATTTCGGACGCCGCATCGGCCCGACACCCGCCGCGATGCCGCCAGATGCCGCTGCGAAGCCGTTCCGCCTTGCGCCGCCGCGCGGGCTGGTGATTGTCGGGCTGCGCGGCACTGTCGATGACAGCGGTATCACCGAGTTGCAACTGCTATGCGCCGACCCTCATCTGCCCCGCCACGCTCCGCTGTGGGGACGGGCGAGCATCGCCGCTCAGATCACCGTGGCTCACCGGGCGCTGAGCGCCAAACTGGCCGCTATCGGGCGCAGTGATGTGGTGCTGGGGGCCACGCCGGGGCCGCGCTATTATGTGCCGAATGACCCGGTGATCGCCTTGGGCCACAAGACGAGCACGCCCAGCCAGCGGCACGGCCATGATGGCGATAGCGAAGCGGATGATCTGAGCGATACCGAGCGCCGCCGCAGCCGGGGTTATCACAAGGTCTCTGCCCGTGATCTGCCCGACTGGGCCACCGATGGCATTGTGCTTGCTGGCGCGGCGCGGGCCCCGCTTGCGTTGTTGCAAGGCGCGCTGCGCGGGAGCGTAGATGCGAGCCCATCAGCAGGCGAGAACTGGCACCCGATTCAAATCGAATGGCAGGCGGAACTTTTGCCCCTCGCGGAAGGAGGAAATGCCGACCAACCCCGCTATGATCCTGATTTCATAACCAAAAGCCATGCTCTGACCGCCGACAGCGCCGACCTGCAGGAAACGAACCATACGCTCGCGCAGACCTATCAATACCTCTCGGGCCGGGGGCTGATAAACGCATCCGTTGGCCGGCTGCTGCGCAAGCGGTTGGCGGCGCATGAGGACGTGTGGGACCATCTGCTTTCCGCCAATCCAGACGCCCCGGCGATCCTGCCCCTTGGCGGTTTTCACGAACAACTTTTGCAGCGCCAGCCAGAGCCGCAATTGCCGGTGGAGGACCCGGTTGGCCTGCCTGCACAGCGCGGCTTTGCGCAGCGCGTGCAGCAGGCGCTTGGCCCGCTGCATGCCGCGTCCCCCGCGCCGGACCGACCGTTCCACCCGATCCGCTCGGGCGAGATCACTCTGCAACGTTTGCGCATCATCGACAGTTTCGGGCGCACGCGCGATTGGCGACCGGAGGCGCTGCGTACCGTGGCGCGGATGCACCCGCCATCGGGCGACATGGACCGCGCCCTGCTGCCTGTGCGCCTGTCACAGCCTGCGCGGCTCGCGTTCCGCTGGCTTTCGGCTCAGGACGGCGCGGTAGAGAGCAACGCCCACCCGGCCAGTTCGCCCATTTGCGGCTGGGTGGCGGCCAATGAGCTTGACCGCAGCTTGGTCCTTTATGGGGCGAGCGGGCGGATGTTGGGCAGTCTCGACATAGACGGGCGCTGGCAGTCCGCGCCGGGCGATCCGATGGCACCGCGCAGCTTGCGTGACATTGCCCATCCTGCCATGGCGGGGCTGGCGGCATGGCTGGGCGGGCAGGCCGACGCGGGCGCAGATCTGATCGACGCCTTCCTCGACACGCTTGAGGCCGCGTTGGAGCGCATTGACCCGGCGGAGGCCGCGACCCATCAAGCCCGCGCCATGCTGGTTAGCCGCCCGATGGCCTTGGTGCGCGCCCGGCTGGGGCTGGAGGCGCAACATGATCTCGCCGAGGATCAAAGCCTGCGCGCACTGCGCGCCCGGCTGCAAGGTCACGCGCCGGACACCCATGGCGCAGGCGCGGTGCGCATCCCGCTGCGGCTGGGCGAGCATGGGCAACTGAATGACGGGCTGTGCGGCTATTGGATTGATGACGCCCATGGGGTGGCGCAGGGGCGGTTCCATACGCCGACCGGGCTGAACGCGGCGAGCACGCATCCGCTTATCCATCGCCTGACGGGCGGAAAAACACAGGACTTCCCGCTGCAACTTGCTCTGGAGGACGCGCCCAAGTCGGTCACGCTGCTGATGGACCCGCTGGGCGTGATCCACGCCACCACCGGCGTGCTGCCGACGAAATCTATCGCCTTGCCAAGTGAGCAGACCCGTGCGGCGCTGTCTCGGCTGAGGGTCAGCTTCGCCGCCGCGCCGCTGTTGATGCCCGCCGATCACATCGCCGTGCCGCTGCCTGCAGAGCCGGGCTTTAGCTGGTCGTGGCTCGAACGCGCGGGCGACGATTGGCATGTGGTCCCGCATCACCCCACCGTGCAGCGCGATGCCTTCATTGCGGGTTTCGGCAAGCCCGGCGCAGCGCTGTGGGATCGGCTGCTGACGCTTGGGCGGCTCCAGCACAGCGCTCAGTCGGATGAGGCGCAACTGGTTGCCGCGGACCCGGACGCGCCCAAAGACCGCTTTGATGATTTGGGCCTGACACCCGAGGCGGTGGAGCGCGGCCTGCACGCGCTGGCGCAAAGCATCGAAGTCCCGTTGACCCAAGCCCGCAGCGGTTCGGCCCGCGCCGTGGCCCGCGATGGCTGGTTGCAATTGACGCCAACCCCGCAGCCCACGCAGCCGCAGAGAAATGACACCGAACCAGACACCGAACCAGACATCTAGACCCCTCGCCATGGGGTGAAATCCATGACCGCGACTATATGAGTTCAGACAAATGAGCGCAGACCCATGACCGTAGAAAGCCCCAGACACGCCACGCGCATTGACCCCAGCGCCGCCGGGCTGGACGCACGGCTGCTTCATGCCAGCGGCTGGCCCGCGCTCAGCATCACCGGATCGCCGCAAACCGTCGATTTGGAACTGACCAACCGCACCCCATTCCCTGTGATGCTCGATACGGCAGAGGTGGCCGTGCTGTTGCGCCCCGGTGTGCTGGAGGACACCGCCCGCCTCGTCCTTGCCCCCCAAAGCGAAGCGGCGTGGGGGCTGAGTATCGACGCGGATACTGGCCCAAGCGGGCAGGGCAATCTGCGCCTCACCTTCCGGTCCGCCCATGCCGGAGCCATTGCACCGGGCAGCGCGATCACGCTGCGCCTTGACGGGGTCAGCGT
>CAZPXE010000361.1:0-4077 GCA_964590545.1 uncultured Rhodobacterales bacterium
TGTGACCCGGGAAAAGCATCATTGTGCTGATAGCCACAGCAGACCGGTGCGGTCAACCGGTCAGCCAGCGCTGCGGTGTCGTTAATGGCATCACCGATCACTACACCGGCACCGGACAGTATGACCGGGAATTTCGCTTCCGACAGCAACCTGGCTGCTTGAGTAATGGCGTTTGCTCCACCGCAGGGGCGCTCAATTTCAACCACTTGTGGCATCTCGATATCAATCACCTGCGTCCAGTAGTCGCGCGGGACATTGATCTGGGCAGGCGCGCTGCCGCGCCAGGCTTTAAGAATCACGCGGTTAAGCACTTCTGCAATCCGCGAGGGATCGCGCACTTCTTCCTGATAGCAGACCATTTCGGCAAACATAGCCATTTGCTCGACTTCCTGGAAGCCACCCTGACCGATGGTCTTGTTCGCCGCCTGGGGCGTCACCAGCAGCAACGGGGTGTGGTTCCAATAGGCGGTCTTCACGGCGGTCACGAAGTTGGTGATGCCGGGGCCGTTCTGCGCAATCATCATCGACATCTTGCCGGTCGCGCGGGTGTAGCCATCCGCCATCATGCCCGCGCTGCCTTCATGCGCGCAGTCCCAGAACTGAATGCCAGCCTTCGGGAACAGGTCCGAAATCGGCATCATGGCCGAGCCGATGATCCCGAATGCATGCTGAATACCGTGGCGTTGAAGAACTTTTACAAAGGCTTCTTCTGTGGTCATCTTCATGGCGCGTCTCCCCTGATGCCGTCACGCAATTTAAGGGCGCATCTACGGCGCCCGGTTCGCTTCTAATTAGTCCAGTGCTGGAGGTGACTATAGGGCCAGAAAATCTCCTGTGATAGTGCCAATGCAAATTTTTTTGAGACTTTTCGTCTCATTAATTTCGATTTTGGTTCCAGATTTGCTCTGATTGTTCGGAAAGCAGGGCTATTCCCTTATGTATTCGACTCGCAGGAATCGAGGAATAAGCCAGTCGATAAAACGCCCGCGCGTTCTCCGGCTCCGCAAAGAATGGCGCACCCGGCTCGATCAGAACCGATTGCTCTTTCAAATGCGCCGCCAAACTGTCCGAATCCACCCCATCCGGCGCGCGCATCCACAAGGACGAGCCGCCAAAGGTGCCTTGCCCGGCAATTTCCAGCCCGTGTTCCGCAATGGCCGTCTCGATGACGTTGCGCCGCTCATGCAACGCATGGCCCATCCGCCGGATCAGCGCATCATAATGGCCGAGTGACAGGAAATAGGCGGCTGTGCGCTGGATATGCCCCGGCGGGTGGCGCAGAACCGAGGCCCGCAGCGCCCGCGCCTCGCGGATAAACGGCTCGGACCCGACCAGATAGCCAAGCCGCAGCCCCGGAAACAGGCTCTTGGAAAAGCTGCCCACATAGATCACACGCCCATCCCGGTCGAGGCTCTTGAGCGCAGCCGTCGGAGGCCGCAAGAACGACATCTCAAATTCATAATCATCCTCAACGATCAGCGCGCCAAGGTCCCGCGCCCGGTCCAGCAGCGCCCGCCGCCGGTCCATTGGCATGGTCGCCGTGGTCGGGCATTGGTGGCTGGGGGTGGTGAAGATAACGTCGGTCCCGTCCGGCACCAAATCCGGCGGCAACCCGTCATGGTCCACCGGCACAGGCGCGATATGGCAGCGCGACTGGCTCAGAATATCGCGCAGCGCGGGGTAGCACGGATCCTCCAACACCGCCGTGCGCCGCTGCGTCAGCAGGATTTGCGCGGTCAGCCACAGCGCGTTCTGTGCGCCCAACGTGATCAGGATTTGCTCAGGCCGCGCGCTGATCCCGCGCCGGGGCAAGGTGTGGCGCGAGATGAACTCGATCAGTTGCGGATCATCCTGATCATAATAATCCGCCGTCATGCTGGAAAAGTCGCGCTGCCCCAGCGCCTGCACCGCGCAATGCCGCCAGTTCGTATGGTCGAACAGCGTCGGATCGGTCTGCCCATACACAAACGGGTACTTATAACGCGCCCAATCCTGCGGCTTGATCGGCGTCGTGCCGCCCGTGAACCGCTGCCCAATCGCCCGCGCCCAATCCACCCCATCCTCGTCATAGGTGCTGGGGCTGAAGCTGGGCGGGGTCGGGGCTGTCTCGCTCACATAGTAGCCCGACCGACCGCGCGAGGTCAGATAATCGTTCGACAGCAATTCCGTATAAGCCAGAGTCACCGTGATCCGGCTAACCCCCAGATGCCCCGCCAGTTTGCGCGTCGAGGGCAGCTTTTCGCCCGCTCGAAACCGCCCCGACAGAATGCCTTCCGCAATCATCTGCTGAATCTGCGCCTGCAAGGTGCCTTGCGCGTCCGGTTTCAGAAAGAAGGTTTCAACGGGGAGAGCCATGCAGGCAGGTGTAATCTGGTCTTAGCCTGCGCGCAATCTGGACTTAATGCCACACCTCTTTTATCTTTTGGCCGCGACCCTGATGAACGACACGAGCCGGACCAGCGGCGGGCCGGGGACTGTCGCGCTGACAGAATTTCAGTCGTGCTTTATGGTCGCAATGTCATCTTTCATATCTTCGATGTGCCGCAGGTTGCAAAGCGACAGGCCGCGTGACGGCCCGTCGCTGGCCCGGCGCCTTCGGCTTGATTCCGGGCCTGTCAGCTCTCTACTCCGCCGCCATCACCTTTGGCTGCGCTGGCAATGCCGCCGCGACCTCTCCGGCCACCAACCGCGCGGTCGCCGCCGACAGGGTCCAGCCCAAATGCCCATGCCCGGTATTGAAGAACACGCCCGGCGAGCGCCCGGCCCCCACACGCGGCATCATATTCGGCATCATCGGTCGCAGCCCGGCCCAAGGCACCACGCTCTCGGTCTCAACCCCCGGAAAATACCGCTCACACCACTTCACAAGGGGGCGAATACGGTCCGCGCGGATATCCCGGTTCTCGCCGTTGAACTCCGCGGTGCCCGCAATCCGGAACCGATCCGGCCCCAGCCGGGAGGTCACGATCTTCGCGTCATCATCCAGCAGTGACACGGTCGGCGCAGCGCCCTGAGACGCCGCATCCCGCAGATTCACCGTGATCGAATAGCCCTTGACCGGATACACATTCAGCCGCTCGCCCAGTTGCGCCGCCAACCCGCGCGAGCCGACGCCCGCACAGATCACCACCGCATCAAACCACTGATCATCGACCCAAACGCCACCGCTTTCGCGGCGCAGTTCCTGCACCTCTTCGCCCATCCGAAACGTGACCCCGCCGCGCGCCAGCGACTCTGCCAGCCCGACAGTGAAATTGTGAATATCCCCGGTGCTGTCGCTCTCGGTCCAGAACCCGCCGACAATTTCGCCCTGCAACTCCGGGCAATGCGCGTGGACCTCGTCGCGGCTAAGCTCCTGCCGCGCCAACCCGCCTTCCGCCAGCAGCGCCGTCACCTTGCGCGCATGGGCTAGGTCCGAGTGCTTAGTATAGAAATGCAAAATCCCCGCCGGGCTATGGTCAAACGCGACCCCGGCGACCTCTGCCATCTCGCGCAATCCTTCTCGCGCCGCAATCGCCAGCCGCGTCGTCTGAATCGTATTGGCCCGATACTGCGGAATACTCGCCACAAACTCCGCCATCCACGACGCCTTGTGCCAAGTGGGCCGCAGGTTCACGAGCAGTGGCGCGTCCTTGCGAAACAGCCACTTGATCCCCTTCAGGATCGTCGATGGTTGGTTCCAAACCTCGGCATTGGACGCGCTAAGCTGCCCGCCATTGGCAAAGGACGTTTCCATCGCAGCGTAACGCTGACGGTCAAACACCGTAACATCATGGCCAAGACGGCTGAGCTCATAGGCTGTTGTAACGCCGGTAATTCCAGCGCCGAGAACGGCAATATGGGGCATGGGGAGACTCTCCCTTTCACATGCCCCCTCCGTCACTGGCCTGAGAGATTCACCCGTTTTTGACGGGCTTGCTCCTGCGGCGTGGCACCCGCCAAGGTGCCCCTCTTCGGAGTGTTTCAGACCCGGCCGGTTCAGGTGCCTGAGAGTTTACCGGGGCGGTTGCTCCTTCGGCGGCAGGAGGGCCTGCGCTCTCCCGGTCGGGACTGTCGTGTTTCCTATCGGAAACTTAT
>CAZPXE010000362.1:0-4072 GCA_964590545.1 uncultured Rhodobacterales bacterium
AGCGACGCATCGATTCAGGCCCGCCTGACCCTGAAGGCATTGTTCGGGAGGCCGTTCCGGCAAACGACCGGGTTCGTGCAGAGCTTGTTGCGGTTGATCGGTTTGACCAGTAAGAATGGTGCTATCGCAAAACTCGATTATGTCCTCAATAATGCGGAAGCAGCGGGTTTAACAAGGCGTCAAGTCAGACAAATCGAAAGGTTGAAGGCTACCGCTGAAAGACAGGCCGAGCGACTGGAGAGAATTATGGATGCAGCGGACAAGACAAAAGATGTAATCGATGATGCCACAAAGTAAGCTGGACGCCGCAACAAAATTATTAAACGGTGACGGCAGTTTGGACGTTACCTTAGTGGATGAAGTAAGATCCTCAGTCCTGTCCCCCTCCCCAATTTCGGAAGATTACTATACGGTTTGCGCTGCATTCATTGAAGCATCAAAGGTGGACGAAGGTGCAATTCAAGCTATACTAAGTAATGTTAGAAACACCTTAATATCGCCTGACGATGAGGGCATTTTTTTTTCGGCGCAAATCCTGACAAAACTTCAGGCAAGATGGAACTGTTTTTCAAAACTATTAGACATAAGCCTGGAAGCACTGACGCTATCTGATAATGAAAAATATCATGAGCTAGTCTATCCAGCCTCTGTCGTTGTTGGGCTTTGTGCGAATAGAGACCCAGCGGGAAAATTACATAAAGAAATATTTTTTTATGGTAAGAAGTTCATGGAAGCAGGAGATAACGAACTTGCGGAACACTTTGCTCGAGCACTTTGCCTTGAAAAAATGGGAAATAAGGCGGACTGCTTCAGGACATCTTACGATGTGCATAAAATTTTTGTTTAACCTCTATGCTCAAAGTGAATTTGAATTATTCGACTCCAAGTGTAACATGTGTACGACCGTTCACAAAGCAAGCCCAGTTTCGTTGCTGAGATCGATAGCGAAATGCAGGGAGACACGCTTACCTACAGCACGCTATGGCGACGTCAAAAGACCCTTAATGTCAGCCTTCCGTATCGCGCAGGAACGGGGCCACTGAACCGACTGATCCCCTTCGGGACATCACCGCGTGATACCCTACCGGGCAGTGGATCGTACTGGCATCAAATCCGAGGGTGAGGGCGCGTGGAACCAAGCTATCAATGCGCGCGATACCTTGGTCGAGCTATCTGGCGGCGATGGAGCGGATACCATCGCCAGAGCCGCGTCGATAGTAAGATGCTTTGCGTGAAACTGATGAGGCAAAGCCTCACGGCGCGAGACTTCGACCGGCAGGTCGCGACAATCCAGATCCGCATCGCGGAGCTCACCCGTTGTTGCGCACGTGGCAAACCCGTCGCGGCGCCCACAGGAACAGTGTGTCTGGGGCAAGGGGCAATCCAGCCTTCCACCGATTTGTGCAGCAAACTCCACCGGAGGGAATCGCCTTCCGCTTGCGTAGCCCGTTCGCCGTGCTGCGGCGCAGAAAATCCCGCTGCAATCGCCGGTTTTGTGGATAACTCTGCCCATTTGGGCCATTTTGCTCAAGAAATATGCCACAATATCTTGACGAAGTGGGTTCACAGCACGCAACTTTTTGCCTACGCTACCAGATATGTCGTTGCGCCAACCGGGCAGGATTTCGGCGCGCGTGCCAACAAGAACAAGCAAGGGATGACCGCTGTGGGACAGATGTTTTCCAAAGGCCTCAAGACCTATATGACAGCCGCCGCCGCGGGCGTGCTGGGACTGACATTGGCGGCCACTGAGGTCGCGGCGGACGGGGTGCTGAGCCGCCTTCTCGACAATGATCGCGGGCGCGCCAATGAGACATATGTGCCCACCATCTGGGTTGACCCGGATGGGTGCGAGCATTGGGTGATGGATGACGGGGCCGAAGGTTACATGACCCCGCACGTCAACCGCAAAGGGATCCCGGTCTGCCGCCGTGGCAACATGTGCGGGACGATGAACACCGACCAGTTTTTCGCCACCGATTCCGCGCGGATCAGCAAACGCGGGCGGGACCGTCTGGCCACGTTTTTCAAAGAGGCCGGGGCGACCTCTTATATCATCGTCGGCCATACCGACAGCCGCGCCTCTGATGCCTATAACCTGCGCCTGAGCTACAATCGCGCTAATTCTGTGGCCAAGGTCGCCGCCGGAAACGGCGCCCGGATCGCCGATGTGCGTGGCATGGGAGAGCGGGTGCCCGTGGCCTCCAACGGCTCCTCCGCTGGCATGGCCAAGAACCGCCGCGTTGAAATCATCTGCATTCGCTGAGACAAGGGACCGAAGATATGAAAGCCATCAAACTGATTGCCGCCATGGCGGCCGCCGCGTCCCTCTCTGCTTGTGTCCAAAGCGAAGGTGGGTTTGGCAAGGTAAACACCGACAAGACCATCGATTACGGTTTCCGGTCCAAGGATCTGAGCCAGCTTGTCGCGGGCATCTGGGTCGATCCGAATGGGTGTGATCACTGGATCATCGATGACGGGATCGAAGGCTACCTCTCGCAGCGGCTGGACAAATATGGCAAGCCGGTCTGCTCGGGCGTGGCCCCGCCGAACACCGCCACAGGCCCTTACAAGGGTGCGCAGACTATTCAGGACACGCTATGATCCAGCGCCTCACACAGGCGGACGCATAAGATGGCGGCCCGCTAAGGTGCTCAAAAACCCGACACATCAGGGCTGCGGTGCGAAAAGCGCCGCAGCCCTTTTGCATTCCGACTTCCCTCTCCCCATCTCATCCCATAACAGGAGCCGCATTTGGATATCAGCGTTGAGACCGCGCCTATGAACGACCTCACATCCGACGACCAGACCACCTCCGACGAGAGCGGGGTTTCGCCGCGAAACGCCGTGGTATCTTTCCCGGACAATCGGCTGTTGGTGGATCTCTGTGGAGAATTCGACCGCAACCTCGCTGATATCGAACAGCGCCTGACGGTGCAGATCCTGCGCCGGGGCAACGAGTTGGAAGTCGTGGGCGAGCCGGACGCGCAGGAGGCGACGATTGCGCTTCTCAAGACCCTCTATCACCGGCTGGAATCGGGCCGTCCGGTGGAAGCTGAAGATATTGATCGGGAGATGCGTATGGGCGGATCAGAGGCCGAGACCGGCGCGCGGGCGGGCGATCAGTTGGAAATGCCTGTCGGCAACCGGGTCGAAATCAAGACCCGCAAGAAGCTGGTGGAACCCCGGACCGAGGCGCAGAAAGCCTATGTCCTCAGCCTGTTCGAAAATGAACTGGCCTTCGGGATTGGCCCGGCGGGGACGGGCAAAACCTATCTCGCGGTGGCGGTGGGCGTGTCTATGTTCATCGCGGGCGAAGTCGACCGGATCATCCTGAGCCGTCCCGCCGTGGAAGCGGGCGAGAAGCTGGGCTATCTGCCCGGCGATATGAAGGACAAGGTCGACCCCTATATGCAGCCGCTTTATGACGCGCTGAACGACTTTTTGCCGGGCAAGCAACTGGCCAAGCTGATTGAAGAAAAACGCATCGAAATCGCCCCCTTGGCCTTCATGAGAGGCCGCACGCTGAGCCGGGCTTTCGTGGTGCTGGATGAGGCGCAAAACGCCACCTCGATGCAGATGAAAATGTTCCTGACCCGGCTGGGCGAGGGCTCGCGCATGGTCATCACCGGGGATCGCACCCAGATTGATCTACCGCGCGGGGTGCAGTCCGGGCTGGCGGATGCAGAGCGGCTTTTGAAGCGCATTCCGAAGATCAGTTTCAACTACTTCACCTCCAAGGACGTGGTGCGCCACCCGCTGGTGGCGGCGATCATCGAAGCCTATGAGGAAGAGTCGGAAAAGGCGCTGCGGAACAAGCTTTAGGGGCCGTTTCGATTCGGGCGTCTCAACGCGAAACGGGTCGAAATGCACTGGTTTCGCAGGTTTCGCGGCGAAACCTCGCGGCGAAAGTGAGCGCGTTCAACGTCAAGTTTTGCAATGCCGCAGCGTGCGGTGGGGTAGGGGTTTGTTGACGGGTTTGATCGCGGCGGTGAAGGCTTGAACAGCGCTGGCTTGGACACCGCAAGCTTGTCGTTTAAAGACCACCCAAAGGAAGAAGTGCTGATTGCAA
>CAZPXE010000363.1:0-4070 GCA_964590545.1 uncultured Rhodobacterales bacterium
CGCGTTGTCAGGTATCCGGCGAGGCCTGTGGATGTGGTATGGTCATTCTCAAAAAATGCGGAGTAGCTGTCGATGGCGGGGTTGTAGCCTTTGCGGATGATCAGGTCGGCGGCGTTCGTGTTTAGATCGTTGTGGAACGCGGCGCCGGGCGTGCCTTGGATGCAGTGGTCAGGCCACAAAACCTGCGGGCCATAGGGCATCTCGATCAGGTCATAGGGGTTTTTGCCATCATGGGACGAGGCGAAAGAGGAGTGGCCCGCCGGGTGCCAGTCTTGAGTCAGGATCACGGCGTCGAACTCGGGCATGAGGGCGTTGATGCCGGGCACAATCTCATCCCCGCCGGGGACCGCGAGCGCGCCGCCGGGGCAGAAGTCGTTTTGAACGTCGATTACGAGCAGGGCGTGCATGGGTGAGGCTCCCGTTGATAGGTTTATGTGCAGCTTAGGCCGGGGGTGCTGGGTTGAAAACCCACCCGACGGGTGCGGCGCAGACTGGGACTGAACAGCTAGGGCCAGATGCCGCCTTGGCAGATGAGCTCGCCAGGCGTAAAGAGCGCGCAATGTATATCGTCGCCGCTCTTTATCACTTCACGCGCTTTGAGGACCCGACCGCTCTCAAGGCCCCGCTTGCCGCGACCTGCTGCAAGCATGGGGTGACGGGGACGTTGCTGTTGGCGCAAGAGGGGATCAACGGGACGATTGCGGGCAGTCGCGCGGGGATCGACGCCGCGCTTTCCCATATCCGCGCGCTGCCCGGTTGCGACGATCTTGAGTGGAAAGAAAGCACCGCGGTGGAGCAACCTTTCCGCAAGCTGAAAGTGCGGTTGAAGCGGGAAATCGTCACAATGGGCCAGCCCGATGTCGACCCGCGCGCCCGCGTCGGCCATTATGTCGACCCGCAGGATTGGAACGATTTGATCCGCAGCGAAGATGTCGCCGTCATCGACACGCGCAATGACTACGAAGTGGCGATTGGCACCTTCGAAGGTGCCGTTGATCCCGAAACCAAGAGTTTTGGCGAGTTTCCCGAATGGTGGGAGCAGAACAAGGAACGGTTCCACAACAAGCGCATTGCAATGTTCTGTACCGGCGGTATCCGGTGCGAAAAATCTACCAATTACCTTCTCGGTCAAGGTGTTGAGGAGGTGTACCACCTAAAAGGGGGCATCCTGAAATACCTCGAAGAGATGCCGGGAGAGAACAGTGCTTGGGGCGGTTCCTGCTTCGTCTTTGACGGCCGAGTAAGCGTGGAGCACGGGTTAAAAGAAGGCCCACATCTTCTATGCCATGCCTGTCGTCGCCCGATCCTGCCCGAAGATCGCGCACGCCCGGAATACGAAGAAGGCGTCAGTTGCCATCATTGTCAGGCCGAAACCAGCGACGCCGACAAAGCCCGCTTTCGGGAAAGACAAAAGCAGATTTCCTTGGCCGCAGCCCGTGGGGAGCGGCACATCTGAGATTTCCCACTCGTGGGCCGTCTTTTTCACCTTTGTTAAGCTGAAAGTAACAGAACGCCGGTAAATCCGGTTCTGGGTGATAAAAGGTGGTGAAAATGGCTGGTTCGGAAGAACTTGCGCCAATCATCATAAAGAAGAAAAAAGTCTCTGGCGGAGACGGGCATCATGGTGGCGCTTGGAAAGTGGCCTATGCCGACTTCGTGACAGCGATGATGGCCTTCTTTATGTTGATGTGGCTTCTGAACGCAACGACTGAGAAGCAGCGAAAGGGGATTGCGGATTACTTCGCGCCCACGATTGCCATCAGCCGTGTGTCCGGCGGGGGCGAAGGCCTATTCGGCGGCGACAGTGTTTTTTCCGAAAATACTTTGCCGCAAATGGGAACCGGAGCCACCTCACTTCGACCCACGGAATCCAATCGCGCGCGTGGCCTTATGGGCGATGACGGAGAGTCTGAGGCCGAGGCTGAGTCATTCGAAGAGATGGATCGCGCCTTAATGGGACGCGGTGGCGAATCCATGGTGGCCGACGAGGCGTTTGATCATATCATAACCCGTGTGACAGATGAGGGGCTGGTGGTTGAAGTATTTGATCTGCCCGGTGCGCCACTGTTTGTCGGCGAAACAGCTGAGCCTACTTTGCTTCTGGAAACGCTTGCACGGCTCATTCAGGATGCGGCAAAGGTTGTCACAAACAAGCTGGCTATTGAAGGGCACGTAGCATCACAGCCTATCGTTGTGGTGAACTCAGTGGTGTGGGAACACTCCTCGTCTCGTGCCAACGCCATGCGAATTTTGATGAACGACATTGGCACACCCGATGGCCGGATAAGCCGTGTAACAGGCCATGCGGATCGGGAAAACGCGGCGCGTGATCCTATGGATGTTCGCAATAATCGTTTGGAACTGATATTCTTGAGAGAAGGAAAGACCTAAGAATTTTAACTGTTAGCCCGGTGTTAAGGGCACGGCGCTTAGAAGGTTGCACGACAAGTAAGGCGATGCAGCAGAAAGGCGTATCTCATGACCATTTCATCCTCGCTAAACGCAGGCGTTGCGGCATTGACCGCGAATGCGACACGTTTGGCTTCTATCTCTGATAACATCGCGAATGCTTCGACCTATGGATACAAAACCGTAGACACAGAATTTTCGTCGCTGGTGATTTCCCAAAACGGCGGCACGTATTCTGCAGGAGGTGTCCGGGCGACAACACAGCGGTTGGTGGACGATCGTGGCCCACTTGTGTCGACGTCCAATGCGACGGATCTTGCTGTGCGCGGACGTGGGTTTATTCCAGTTGCCCAAGCGGCTGAGGTCGAGGTCGATAATGGTGAAAACGAAATGTACCTGACGACAACAGGTTCCTTTCGAACCGACAGTGACGGGTATCTCGTTACAGAATCTGGCTTAATTCTGCTCGGTTGGCCTGCCGATCCCGATGGAACGGTGCCTGTCTTCCCCCGCGACACAGCGGATGGCCTAGAGCCAGTTCAGATCAATGTGAACCAGTTCACCGGCGATCCCACAACAACTATGACACTTGGTGTGAATTTGCCGGCAAGTAGCACCGAATTTGATAGCACGTTGAAACCGGAAGTCTTGTCTGTCGAGTACTTTGACAATCTGGGGACCTCAGAAAGCATAACATTCACGTTTACACCTGACATACCGGGATCCGGCTCGTCGAACTTATGGACCGTCGTGATAGAGGACTCTGCGCTTGGAACACCTATCGGAGAGTATGAACTTTTGTTCAATGACTCGCGCACCAATGGGGGTACGCTTGCAGCTGTGACCACGGTTTCCGGTGGAGCATACGACGCAGCAACAGGCAAACTTATCGTCAATGTCGAAGGCGGACCGATTGAGTTGGATATTGGCACGCTAGGCGATGCCGACGGTCTTACACAATTGTCTGATGAATTTGCGCCGGTGGCGATCAGCAAAGATGGCTCGCCCGTCGGCAACATGACAAGCGTAGACGTCGACGCCAACGGATACGTCTATGCATATTTCGATACTGGTATCACACGGACAATATACCAAATTCCACTCGTTGATTTGCCTAACCCTAACGGGATGGAGGCTTTGGACTTCCAAACCTATTTGCCTTCGACAGAAAGCGGAAGTTTCTACTTGTGGGACGCCGGTGACGGACCGACTGGTGATATTGTTGCTTTCGCCCGTGAAGAAAGTGCGACGGATGTAGCAGGCGAGTTGACCAAAATGATCCAGACACAGCGGGCGTACAGTTCCAACGCGAAGGTCATTCAGACGGTCGATGAAATGCTTCAAGAAACAACGAACATCAAACGATAAGTCGTTTTTCAAAAATTAGAAGGGGTGCGGGGCAATGACGATTTCTGCTGCGTTTCAACATGCAATGGCCGGACTACGGGTGGCTGGACGCGCTACCGAAGTCATTGCAACGAACATTTCCAACGCCAATACGCCGGGATATGCGCGACGCGTGCTTGAACAGTCTTCCGCAACCCTGACAAACGTTGGCGGCGTGATTGTAAGTGGAGTGGTTCGCAACATTGATCCAGGCATTCTCGCGGCGCGTCGCTCCGCGCAAGCAGATTTAGGTTTTGCGCAAGAAATCAAGGGAT
>CAZPXE010000364.1:0-4065 GCA_964590545.1 uncultured Rhodobacterales bacterium
TACCTGCGCGACCAAGGCATCCGCCATGACATTATCGACGCCTGCATCGCGATGCCGGGCAGTGATGATCTCGCGCTGCTGGTGAAGCGGGCCGAGGCGCTGTCGGAGACGCTCAAGACCGAAGATGGCGAGAACCTGATCCAAGGGTTCAAACGGGCCAACAACATTCTGTCTCAGGCTGAGGAGAAGGATGGGGTCGAGTATTCCTATGGCGCGGATGTGAAATGGTCCGAGACCGATGAGGAGCGGGCGCTTTTTGCGGCGCTGGACGCGGCCGAGGCGCAGATCACCCCGGCGATGGACGCCCAAGACTTCGCGACGGCGATGCAGGCCATGGCGAGCCTGCGCGGGCCGATTGATGCGTTCTTCGA
This sequence comes from uncultured Rhodobacterales bacterium, assembly GCA_964590545.1. Taxonomy (GTDB): domain Bacteria; phylum Pseudomonadota; class Alphaproteobacteria; order Rhodobacterales; family Rhodobacteraceae; genus Aliishimia. The sequence continues at coordinate 372 of CAZPXE010000364.1, forward strand.
GGCGGTGAAGATCAATGCGGACAATGAAACCGTGCGGCGCAACCGGCTGAACCTGCTTAGCCGTATTCGCACGATTTGTCTGGGCGTCGCTGACCTGACACGGGTTGAGGGCTAGGGCGCTTCCGCAACGTCAGCGGGGCGGGTCGTTGGCGGGCCAAATGTAAATCTTGTGTGACAGATTTTTCTGGCTAAGGTGCGGGCGAGCCCGCCTGATGCCGCAGTGCAGAAAGATCCAAATGGACACCCATCCGCATACCACGCTGATCTCGCCCACCGCGCCGATTTCCAACAACACGCATGGTGGGCGCGCGAAGTGTTTGCAGCGGCTGGTGCGGCTGGATTTGCCGGTTCCGACCACCGTGGCGCTGTCGTTCGAGGCGGTGAAGGGCATCGCGGCGGGTGAGTTGCCGGATGTGGACCGGATCGTGGCGCAGTTTGCCGAAGATGCGCTGCTTTGCGTGCGCCCGTCGTCCGAGGTGCCCGATTGGGGCGGGCCGGGGGCGGTGCTGAATATCGGGATGAATGATGCGCGCTTTGCCGATCTGAGCGATCAGATTGGCGTCGTGGCGGCGGCGAAGATGTATACGCGGTTTGTGCAATCCTATGCGATCCATGTGGCGCGGCTGGACCCGGATTGCTTTGACGATCTGCCCGAAGATCCCGGCGCGGCCCTGCGCGAGGCGCTGACAAACTATGAAGATGAGGCCGAGGAAGCCTTCCCCCAAGACCCGGCGCGGCAATTGTCGGACGTGCTGAAATTCATGGCCCGCGCGTGGGAGGGGACCAGCGCCCGTTTGCTGCGTCAGGCCAAGGGCGCGCCGCAGGATGCGGGGCTGGGGCTGGTGGTGCAGCAGATGGTGTTTGGGCTTGGCAAGGGCGAATGCGGCTCTGGCGTATTGCAATTGGTGGATTCGGTGACGGGCCTGCCGCAGATCACCGGGCGGTATCTCAGCCAAAGTCAGGGGCGCGATGCGCTGGAGAAGAAAGATCAGGCGATTTTTCTGGTGAAAGACCCGCGCGGCTTGTCGCTGGAGGAGTTGGTGCCGCAGGCCTTTGCGGACCTGAAGGCCCATGCCGCGCTGATGCGAACCCGGCTGCGCGAGGAAATGCAGGTGGAATTCGCGCTGGAAAACGGTGCGGTGCATATTCTGGATGGGGTGCGGGCGCAGCGCTCGCCCCGCGCGGCGCTGCGTATTCTGGTGGATCTGGTCGAGGACGGCATTATCCCGCGCGAAGAGGCGATTACGCGGTTGCCGCCGCGCTCACTGAACGAGCTTTTGCACCGGCAGGTGGACCCTGCCGCGCGGCGCGACGTGATCGGGATGGGTATAGCTGCCAGCCCCGGCGCGGCGACGGGGCGGATCGTGTTCTCTTCTGCTGAAGCGCAGGCGAGCGCGGCGCGGAACGAGCCTTGTGTGCTGGTGCGGCGCGAGACGACCTCGGAAGATGTGCGGGGCATGCATGCCTCAGCCGCGGTGCTGACCGAAAAGGGCGGCATCACCAGCCACGCGGCGGTGATTGGGCGGGGTCTTGGCCTGCCTTGTGTGGTCGGTGCATCGAACCTGCGCTTCCAGACCCACAAGAAGATGTTGACCGCTACGGATGGCCGTGTGTTCCGCGAGGGGGATATGGTCACGATTGATGGGTCCTCTGGCGCGGTGCTTGCGGGCGATCCGCCGATGCTGGAGCCGGCGCTGGATGATGCGTTCCAGAAGCTGATGGATTGGGCGGATGACGCGCGCGATATCGACATCCGCGCCAATGCCGATACGCCCATGGACGCCAAAACCGCCAGTAATTTCAACGCGCAAGGCATTGGGCTGTGCCGGACGGAGCATATGTTCTTTCAGCATGACCGTCTGACGGTGATGCGCGAGATGATCTTTACCGCCGACCCCGAAGACCGCCGCGCCGTGCTGGAACGGTTGCTGCCGATGCAGCGCGCCGATTTCACCGAACTGTTCCGCATCATGCAGGGCAAGCCGGTCTGTATTCGCCTGTTTGACCCGCCCTTGCACGAATTCCTGCCCCATGACCGCGCCGGGCAGCGCGAGATGGCCGAGGCGTTGAACCTGCCGGTGTCGGACGTCACCCGCCGGGTGGAGGCGATGAGCGAATATAACCCGATGCTTGGTCTGCGCGGCGTGCGGCTGGGGATTACCGTGCCTGAGATTTACGAAATGCAGGCCCGCGCGATTTTTGAAGCGACCGTTACTGCCCGCTCTGAGGGGCTTGAGGTGGTGCCGGAGATTATGATCCCGCTCGTGTCGGCCAAGCGCGAGGTGGAATTGGTCAAGACCCGGATCGAAGCGGTTGCTGCCGCTGTGCGGTCCGAAAAGGGCGCGGCGTTCGATTATAAGCTCGGCGTGATGGTTGAAACCCCGCGCGCCGCCTTGCGCGCCGCCGAAATTGCGCCGCATTGCGCCTTCCTTAGCTTTGGGACCAACGATTTGACCCAGATGACCTATGGCCTGTCGCGCGATGATGCGGGTCGGTTCATGTCGAACTACGTGCAGCAGGGGGTCTATGATGAGGACCCGTTCCACACGCTCGACATCGACGGCGTGGGTGAGCTTTTGAAGCTGGGGGCAGAGCGGGGCAAGGCCGCGCAGCCGGATGTGACCATGTCGATTTGTGGGGAGCATGGCGGCAATCCCGAATCGATTGCGTTTTGCCGGGATGCCGGGTTTGACTATGTGTCCTGCTCGCCGTTCCGCGTTCCCGTGGCGCGGCTGGCGGCGGCCCAACTGGCGATTGCGGACAAGATCGGCTAGGCACGCAGGGGCCTGCCGCAAGATATGGGGTAGGGTGGCTTTGCCAAATAGGCGAGCGTTCCGGCCCCGTTTTCCCGCTATGGTCGAGGCGCTGGACCAAGCGCGAAATTCCGGCTAGAGGAAGCCGGGGTTTAGGAAACGTTAATACGTTAATCTCTTCATGCGTCTGCTTGCTGCTCTGTTCTTTTTGCTCGCTGGAATGACCGGCGCGACTGTGGCTTCTGCCGCCGATAAGGCGTTGGAAGAGTTGCAGCGGCTGGAGCAGCGCGGCCTTGGCCGTTTGTCTACCGGGCGCTTGCAGGAACTCCTGAGCGCCCCCGCGCCGCGCCATGCTGGCGTTCAATTCTCACGCAAATGGCTGGATGCGCAGCCTAGTCCGAAATCCAGCGAGCCGCTGCGCTGTCTCAGCGAGGCGCTTTATTTCGAGGCGCGTGGCGAGACGGTGAAGGGGCAGTTTGCGGTGGCCGAGGTGATCATGAACCGCGTGAAATCGGCGCGGTTCCCGGACAATGTTTGCGGTGTGATCAACCAAGGCACCGGGCGGCGTTTTGCCTGCCAGTTCACCTATACCTGCGATGGCAAGGCCGAGCGGATCGGCGAGCCTGCCGCCTATGAGCGGATGCGCCGGGTGGCCAAAGCGATACTCGATGGCCGCGTTGCGCCGCTGACCAATGGGGCTACGCATTACCACACCACCGCCGTGCGTCCGAACTGGGCGAGCGTTTATACCCGCACGGCCAAGATCGGCGTGCATATCTTCTACCGTCACACGTTCCGCACGGCGTCGAACTGAGTTTGGCACACGGGTAGCGCTTGCCAGCGCCGGGCCGGAGGCTTGCGCTTGCCATGGCGGGTTGCCTTGAGTGCGTGGCCCGGGCACGCTCAACTGCCGTTTTTGTGGCCGTCCGCGCCGCTTGCCT